>JAEZKX010000063.1 GCA_023436025.1 Pseudomonadota bacterium
GCAGCGGCCGGCGCGGCGGCAGCGGCCTTGCCTTCGCTGTCGATCTTGGCGATGACCTGGTCGGAGGTCACCGTGCCGCCGTCGGCGACCACGAGTTCGGACAGGACACCGGCGCTGGGCGCCGGCACTTCGAGCACGACCTTGTCGGTCTCGATCTCGATCAGGATCTCGTCCTGCGCCACGGCTTCGCCGGGCTTCTTCTTCCACTGCAGCAGGGTCGCCTCGGCAACCGATTCGGACAGTTGCGGGACCTTGACGTCAACGATGGCCATTGTGTTTTCCGTTTAGCGTTTGGGCGTCGAGCGTTGGGCGTGGCCGGCATCGGGCATGTGCGGCCCAACGCCCGACCCTCAACGCTCGACCTGATTACTTGGTGAGGACGAAGCCCTTCAGCTTCGAGAAAGCCGCATCGACCAGCGCCTTCTGCTGCTCGGCGTGCAGGTGCGAGTAGCCCACGGCCGGCGAGGCCGAGGCCGCGCGACCGGCATAGCCCAGGCGCTGGCCTTCCTGCATGTTCTCGTGGATGTTGTGCTGGATGAAGAACCAGGCGCCCTGGTTCTGCGGCTCGTCCTGGCACCACACGATGTCGCTGGCATTGGGGTACTTCTTCAGCTCCGCCGCGAAGGCCTTGTGCGGGAACGGGTACAGCTGCTCCACGCGCAGGATGGCGGTGTCGTCGGCGCCCTTCTCCGCGCGCTTCTTGGCCAGGTCGTAGTAGACCTTGCCCGAGCAGCAGATCACGCGCTTGACCTTGTCGGCCTTCAGGTCGGCCTGGTCCGGGATGACCGTCTGGAAGGCGCCCTTGGTGAACTCGGACAGCGGCGAGGTGGCATCCTTGTTCCGTAGCAGCGACTTGGGCGTCATGATCACCAGCGGCTTGCGCAGGTTGCGCACCATCTGCCGGCGCAGCACGTGGAAGATCTGGCTGGCCGTGGTGGGCTGCACCACCTGCATGTTGGTGTCGGCCGACAGCTGCATGAAGCGTTCCAGCCGCGCCGAGCTGTGCTCGGGGCCCTGGCCCTCGTAGCCGTGCGGCAGCATCAGCGTGATGCCGTTGACGCGGCCCCACTTGACTTCGCCCGAGGCGATGAACTGGTCGATGACCACCTGCGCGCCGTTGGCGAAGTCGCCGAACTGGGCTTCCCAGATGACCAGGGTGTTCGGGTCGTTGGATGCGTAGCCGTACTCGAAGCCCAGCACCGCCTCTTCGGACAGGATGGAGTCGATGGCCACGAACGGGGCCTGGTTGTCGGCCACGTTCTGCAGCGGGATGTAGGTGCCGGTGTCCCACTTCTCGCGGTTCTGGTCGTGCAGCACGGCGTGGCGGTGCGTGAACGTGCCGCGGCCGACGTCCTCGCCGGACAGGCGCACCGGATAGCCGCTGGCCACCAGCGAGGCGAAGGCCATGTGCTCGCCCATGCCCCAGTCGACGTTGGCTTCGCCGCGGCCCATGGCGGCGCGGTCTTCCAGCACCTTCTTGACCAGCGGATGCACCGTGAAGTTGTCGGGCACGGTGGTGATGCGCTCGGCCAGGCGCTTCCATTCGGCCAGGGGGATCGCCGTGTCACCGGCGTCGGTCCACTTCTTGCCCAGGAACGGCGCCCAGTCGACGGCGTACTTGCTCTTGAAGTTGGACAGCACCGGATCCACCGTGTGCTTGCCCGCATCCATGGCGGCGCGGTAGGCCTTGACCATGTCGTCGCCCAGCGACTCGCCCAGGCCCTGCGTGGCCAGCTTGTCCGCGTAGAGCTTGCGGGTGCCGGGGTGGGCCGCGATCTTCTTGTACATCAGCGGCTGGGTGAGCGAGGGCGTGTCCTGCTCGTTGTGGCCCAGCTTGCGGAAGCAGACGATGTCGACGACCACGTCCTTGTTGAACTCCATGCGGTACTCGACGGCGAGCTGCGTCGCGAGCACCACGGCTTCGGGGTCGTCGCCGTTCACGTGCAGCACCGGCGCCTCGATCATCTTGACGATGTCGGTGCAGTACAGCGTGGAACGGGCGTCGCGCGGATCGGAGGTGGTGAAGCCGATCTGGTTGTTGATGACGATGTGGACCGTGCCGCCGGTGTAGTAGCCGCGCGTCTCGGCCAGCGCCAGCGTCTCCTGCACCACGCCCTGGCCGGCGATGGCCGCGTCGCCGTGCACCAGCACGGGCAGCACCTGGTTGCCCTTGGGGTCGGCGCGGCGGTCCATGCGGGCGCGCACCGAGCCCTCGACGACCGGGTTGACGATCTCGAGGTGCGAGGGGTTGAAGGCCAGCGACAGGTGGACCGGGCCGCCGGGGGTCGAGACGTCGGAGCTGAAGCCCTGGTGGTACTTGACGTCGCCGGAGGGCAGGTCTTCCGGCGCCGTGTGGTCGAACTCGGCGAACAGGTCCTTGGGCATCTTGCCCAGGGTGTTGACCAGCACGTTGAGGCGGCCGCGGTGGGCCATGCCGATCACGATCTCCTGCACGCCCTTGGCGCCCGCCTGGTGGATCAGCTCGTCCATCGAGGCGATGAAGCTCTCGCCGCCCTCGAGGGAGAAGCGCTTCTGGCCGACGTACTTGGTGTGGAGGAAACGCTCGAGGCCCTCCGCCGCGGTGAGGCGCTCGAGGATGTGCTTCTTCTTCTCGGCGTCGAAGTTCGGCTTGGCGCGGATCGATTCGAGCTTCTGCTGCCACCAGCGCTTGTGCGCCTGGTCGGAGATGTACATGTACTCGGCGCCGATGGTGCCGCAGTAGGTCTCGCGCAGTGCGTTCAGCAACTCGCGCAGGGACATGGTGTCCTTGCCGAAGAAGGTGTTGCTGGTGTTGAACACCGCTTCCTGGTCGGCGTCGGTGAAGCCGTAGAAGGCCGGATCCAGTTCGGGGATGCGCTCGCGCTCGGTGCGCTTGAGCGGATCGAGGTCGGCCCAGCGGGCGCCGACGTTGCGGTAGGCGGCGATCAGCTGCTGGGCGGCCGTGCGCTTGCGCCCGAGCTCCGAGTCGGCGCCGGAGGCTTCGACCACGCGGATGCCGCCCTGCTTGGCGCGCTCGGCGAAGGCGTTGACCACCGGGAGATGGGGCACGTCGCGGCTCTGGCTGCCGTCGACGGCGGGCACGTTCTGCAACGCGTCGAAGTAGTCCCGCCACACGTCCGGCACGCTGCCGGGGTTGGCGAGGTAGTTCTCGTACATCTCCTCGACGTACGGGGCGTTGCCGCCGAAAAGGTAGGAGTTGCCCTGATAGGACGTATAGACCGAGCTTTGATCGCTCATTCCTGCGCTACTTTCCGCCCCCCTACAGGGAGCATGAGCTGGTTGTGGAAACCTCCCGCGACACGGCTGAACCGATTGGCGGATGCGACTGTGGGTGGAAGGCCCTGGGTTGCGTCAGGGATTGTGCCACTGATTGCCTGGCCCTGCTACAGCGGCAGAAGGCGGGCTGGACCGGGCAGCCGAAACTGCCGGACGCAAAAGTCGCAAAAGCTGCGCAGAAATCGCAAAAAGACCGCCAATAAGAAGTCTGGGGGTCCTTTTGCGATTTTTGCGAAACCTTTGCGGCTTTTGCGTGCGGCTGTCCGCCTTCGGCTTCTAATCCGCCAACACCAGCTCCCGGATCTGTTGCAGGGCGGTGGGGTCCTCGATGGTCGTCAGGTCGCCCGGATCGCGGCCTTCGCACAGGGCCTGGATGGCGCGGCGCAGCAGCTTGCCGCTGCGGGTCTTGGGCAGCAGGGTCACGAAGCGCACGCGCGCCGGCCGGGCCACGGCGCCGAGCTGCTCGTCGACCAGCTTCATGATCTCGCCTTCCAGCTTCAGGCGGGCCGGCGCGTCGGCCAGGGCGGCCATGTCGCGCGGCACCGCGAAGGCCATCGCCACCTGTCCCTTCAGCGCATCGGCCACGCCCACCACCGCCACCTCGGCCACCTTGGGGTGGCTGGAGATGCTTTCCTCGATCTCGCGCGTGCCCAGCCGGTGGCCGGCCACGTTGATCACATCGTCGGTGCGGCCCAGGATGTAGAAGTAGCCGTCCTCGTCGCGGATGCCCCAGTCGAAGGTGCTGTACACCTGCCGCTCGGGCACGCTGCTCCAGTAGGTCGAAACGTAGCGCGCATCGTCCCCCCAGACGGTCTGCATGAAGCCCGGCGGCGTCGGTCCCTGGATCACCACCACGCCCTTCTGGCCCGGCGCGGTGAGTTCCTCGCCGGTGGTTTCGTGGACGATGCGCACGTCGTAGCCATACATGGGCACGCCCGGGCTGCCGAACTTGCTGGCCCGCGGCTCGACGCCGTTGGCGATGGTCAGGATGGGCCAGCCGCTCTCGGTCTGCCAGTAGTTGTCGATGATGGGCACGCCCAGGCCGTCGCTGATCCAGCGGGCGGTCGGCTCGTCCAGCGGCTCGCCGGCCAGGAACAGGGCCTTCAGGCTGGAGAGGTCGTACTTCTTCAGGAAGGCCGGGTCCTGTTTCTTCAGCACCCGCACGGCGGTGGGCGCGCTGAACATGGCGGTGACCCGGTACTTCTCGACCAGGCTCCACCAGATGCCGGCGTCGGGGCGGATCGGCAGGCCCTCGTAGAGGATGGTCGCCATCCCGGCCAGCAGGGGGCCGTAGACGATGTAGCTGTGGCCCACCACCCAGCCGATGTCGCTGGTGGAGAAGTAGGTTTCCCCCGGCGCGCCCAGGAAGATGTGCTTCATGCTGGCGGCCAGGGCCACGGCATAGCCGCCGACGTCGCGCTGCACGCCCTTGGGCCGCCCGGTGGTGCCGCTGGTGTAGATGGTGTAGCTGGTGTCGGTGGCATCCAGCCAGGCGCACGGCACCTGCGTGCCCGCATGGCGGGCGGCCAGCGCCGCCCAGTCGTGGTCGCGGCCCGGCACCCGCTCCATCGGCGCGAGGCCGCGGTCGACCAGCAGCACGGCGTCGGGCTTGTGCCGCGCCAGCCGGATCGCCTCGTCCAGCAGCGGCTTGTAGGCAACCACCTTGCCGCCGCGCGAGCCGGCGTCGGCGCTGACCACCACCTTGGGCGCGGCATCCTCGATGCGCGAGGCCAGCGACACCGAGGCGAAGCCGCCGAACACCACCGAGTGGATGGCGCCGATGCGCGCGCACGCCAGCATCGCGAACGCCGCCTCCGCCACCATGGGCATGTAGATCAGCACCCGGTCGCCGCGCTGCACGCCCAGGGCCTGCAGCACCGCCGCCATGGTCTGCACCTCGCGGTGCAGCTCGCGGAAGCTGTAGACCCGCTCCTGCCCGGTTTCGCTGGAAACGTAGATCAGCGCCGGCTGGTCCGCGCGCGCGCGCAGGTGCCGGTCGACGGCGTTGTGGCACAGGTTGGTGGTGCCGCCTGCGAACCAGCGCACGAAGGGAGGCCGGCTGGTGTCGCAGATCTCCCGCGGCGGCACCTGCCAGTCGATCAGCTGCGCCTGCTCGGCCCAGAACCCTTCGCGGTCTTCCAGGGAGCGGCGGTGGAATTCGGCGTAACCCATGCTGGCCTCCTTTGATCGGTGCGTCGGGCGTCGGCGTCGGCGTTGAGCGGCGACATCACCACGCTCAAGGCCAAACGATCAAGGCTCAAACGCCAAACGCCCACCCCTATTTGACCAGCGCCAGCGCCTCCTTGAACCGGGGATGTTCCGCATGGCGCAGCCACTCGAAAGCCACCATCTCCGTGGTCACCAGTTCCGCGCCGGCCCCCGCCAGACGGTCGAAGGCGGCATCGCGGTTGCGTTCGGTGCGGGAGCCGCAGGCGTCGGTCACCACCCAGACTTCCAGTTCCTCCTCCAGCAGGCCAAGCGCCGTCTGCAGCAGGCAGACATGCGCCTCGCAGCCGGCCAGCACGATGCTCTCGCGCCCGGGGGGCGGCGGCGGCGCGGCCTTCTGCAGGTGCCGGGGCAGGCTGCGCGCGTTGCCGCCAACGGGCCGGGGCGCAGGACGCAGCTTGGGCAGGAGGTCGCCGGTGGCGTCGAACGCCATCTTGGCGACGACGCGCCCGGCCACCAGCGGCTGCAAGGCGTCGACGGTGGGGCCGAGGCCGGCGGGGTTCTGCTCGGTGGCCCACAGCGGCACTTTCAGCAGCTGGGCCAGCCGGGCCAGCAACAACGCATTGGCGATGACGGCATCGCCCTCGTGAATCGAGGGCATGAGGCGGTGCTGGTAATCAACCAGTACCAATTGGGATTCTTCGGCGTCCAGAAGCATGGGGTTCCTTTGAAGGTCGATTATTCCAGCGCGCATAGGGAACAGGCTTAGTGCCCGCTTCCAGCCACCGCTAAACTCGATGACGCATTCCTATGTCTCGCGCAATCCACGACTTCCGACCGATCCGGCTGCTGTGCGTCGAGGACAACCCGGACGACGTGGAGCTGATGAGCATCGCACTCGAACGGGCCGACCCCAGCCGCCACTATGAACTGCATCGCGTCGACAACGCCGCCAGCTTCGTCGATGCCCTGGGTGGCGACTATGACGTCATCCTCTGCGATTTCAACCTGCCCCGATTCTCACCCTATGCCGCGCTGCAGATCCTCGTCACGCGCCGCAGCCCCATCCCCCTGATCGTGCTGACACGCGCCATCGGCGAGGAAGCCGCGGTGCACGTGCTGCGCTGCGGCGCCAAGGACTACCTCACCAAGGACAAGCTGGGCACCCTGCCCCAGATCATCGGCCGCGTGCTCGAGGAACGGCGCCGGGCGCAGGAGAAGGAGCGCCTCGACGCCGAGCTCCAGGCCGCCTACGCGCGCCTGAAGGAGCTGTCGGCGCGCTTCGTGCTGGCGCAGGAGCGCGAACGCTCCCTCATCTCGCGCGAGCTGCACGACCAGCTGGGACAGACCCTCACCGCGGTGGTGATCCACCTGCACGCGGCGCAGCGCGCGCCCGACCGCGAGGCCTCGCAGAAGCACGGCGCCACCGCGGCCGAACTGGCCAACGACGCGCTGCAGCAGCTCAAGACCCTGTCGTTCTCGCTGCGGCCGGCGCAGCTCGACCTGCTGGGCCTGGTGCCCGCGGTGCAGTCGGCCATGCAGCGCATCGCGGAACCCGCCGGGCTGGAATGGGAAGTCACGACGCGCGGCGAGGAGCCCAAGGTCCTGGCGGAGAATGCCGCGGTCGCCGTGCGGCTGGTGCAGGAGGCGCTGACCAACACCGTGCGGCACGCCCGGGCGACGCAGGTGCGGGTGCGCCTGCATTTCCGGGGCGGCAATCGCATCAGCGTGCTGGTGCTGGACGACGGCTGCGGCTTCGACAAGGCCGCCGTGCTGGGCGGTCCCCAGAGCGAGCGCAACATCGGCCTGCACGGGATGATCGAACGCACCGAACTCGCAGGCGGGCGACTGCACATCCGCACCCGCCCGGGCCGCGGCGTGGCGGTGCGCGCCTTGCTGTAGAACACGAACGAGGGAGAACCAGATGATCCAGACCCACGCCAGCCCGACCGACGCCATCCGCGTGGTCCTCGCGGACGACCACGACCTCGTGCGCTCCGGCATCAAGGCGCTGCTCGCCACCGTGGAAGGCGTGCAGGTGATCGCCGAGGCACGCAACGGCAACGAGCTGCTGGCCCTGCTGGAGACGGTGCATCCCGACGTGGTGATGACCGACATCTCCATGCCCGGCATGGACGGCATCACGGCCATCGCGGAGATCCACAACCGCCATCCGGAGGTGCGGGTGATCGTGCTGTCGATGTACGACACCGTCGACTTCGTCAAGCGCGCCGTCGCCAACGGCGCCTGCGGCTACCTGATGAAGGACGCCCCGCCGTTCGAGCTGGAACAGGCGCTGCGCAGCGTGATGGCCACCGGCAGCTACTTCAGCGCCGCGGTGGCGCAGCGGCTGCTGCAGCCCTCGGAGCCGACGGTGGACGACGAGCTGACCGCGCGCCAGGTGGAGATCCTCACCCTGATCGCCCAGGGCAAGTCGGCCAAGGAGATCGCCTTCGAGCTGGGCCTGAGCCCGAAGACCGTGGACGTGCACCGCGCCCGCATCATGGAGCGGCTGCGGCTCAACGACATCGCGAGCCTGACCCGGTATGCGGTGCGCAAGGGGCTGGTGAAGGCGTGAGCCCGGCGGGGCGGCGCTCCCGGCCGCAGCCGCCTTGCACCACGCACACGGCCGGCCGTGTCCCCATCCCTGGGCCGTGCCATCCGCACAGGTAGGGATTTGGCTGCTTTCCCCCTCGCCGCATGGCGCCATGTGCGCGTGGCGGGCGGCCCGTGCAGCGTCGCCCGCTCGGCAAAGGAATCGCCATGGACACCCTGTCGTTCGATCCCGATCGCTTCCGGCTGACGGGCGAGGTTGCGCTGGTCACCGGTGCGGGCGCCGGTATCGGCCGCGCGATCGCCCGCCTGTTCGCGGGCGCGGGCGCGTCGGTGGTGGTGACCGACCTCCACCTCGCCCGGGCGCAGGCGGTCGCGTCCGACATCGCGTCGGCCGGCGGCAAGGCCATCGGTCGGTCGTGCAACGTGACGGTCGAAGAAGATCTCGAAGCCGCGGTCAACGCCGCGGCAGACGCCTTCGGGGGGCTCTCGATCCTCGTCAACAACGCTGGGGGCGGCGGCCCCAAGGCCTTCGACATGCCCATGAAGGACTTCCGCGCGGCCTACGAGCTGAACGTCTTCTCCCTGTTCCGGCTGACGCAGCTGGCCGCGGCCCAGATGGCGAAGCACGGCTCGGGCGCGGTCCTGAACATCTCTTCGATGGCCGGCGAAAACAGGAACGAGCGCATGGCCTCCTATGCCTCGTCCAAGGCCGCGGTGAACCACCTCACCCGTAACATCGCCTTCGACCTCGGCCCACGAAACATCCGGGTCAATGCGATCGCCCCCGGCGCGATCAGGACCGACGCCCTCGCCTCCGTGCTCGATGCGGACGTCGAGGAACGCATGCTCAGGCACACCCCGCTGGGCCGCCTCGGCGAGCCACAGGACATCGCCTACGCGGCGCTCTTCCTGTGCTCCCCCGCTGCCGCCTGGATCAGCGGGCAGGTCCTCACCGTCTCGGGAGGCGGCGTCCAGGAGCTCGACTGACCGGGCAGGCGCGCACTACGGCACGACGCGCACCAGCTTGCCGTCGCTCTCGTCCGTCACCAGATAGAGCAGCCCGTCCGGCCCCTGCCGCACGTCGCGCACGCGGCCCACGCCTTCCAGCAACCTGTGCTCGCGCGCCACCTTGCCGTCGGCCAGTTCCAGACGCGCCAGGTAGCCCGGCTTCAAGGCCCCGACGAACAGGTTGCCCCGCCACTGCGGGCCATAGCGGTCGCTGGTGAGGAAGGCCATGCCCGACGGGGCGATCGACGGCACCCAGTAATGCAGCGGCTGCTCCATGCCGGCCTTGGCCGTGCCCTCGCCCATCTTGCCGCCCCCGTAGTTTTCGCCATAGGTGATCACCGGCCAGCCGTAATTGCGGCCCGGCTGCGGCAGGTTGATCTCGTCGCCCCCCTGCGGGCCGTGCTCGTGCATCCACAGGGTGCCGTCCGGCGCCAGCGTGGCGCCCTGGGCGTTGCGGTGGCCGTAGCTCCAGATCTCCGGCAGCGCGCCGGCACGGCCGACGAAGGGGTTGTCGCGCGGCACGCCGCCGTCCTTGCCCACCCGCACGATCTTGCCGTGGTGCGTGTCCAACGTCTGGGCGTCGGCGCGGCGTGAATTGCGCTCGCCCAGCACCAGGAACAGGTTGCCGTCGCGGGCCTCGACGATGCGGCAGCCGAAGTGCATCGTGCTCTGCACCTTGGGCTTGGCGCTGAAGATCACGCGCACGTCTTCCAGCCGGCGGTCGTCGGCGGACAGTGTCGCCCGCGCCATCGCCGTGCTGTTGCCGCCGGGGCCCGGCTCCGAAAAGCAGAAGTAGAGGGTGCGGTTGCGGGCGAAGGCCGAGTCGGTCACCACGTCCAGCAAGCCGCCCTGCCCGCGCGCCGCCACCTCGGGCACGCCCGCCAGTGGCGGCCCGAGCCGGCCGTCGGTGCCCACGATGCGCATGCGGCCCGGCCGCTCGGTGACGAGGAAACGGCCGCCGGGCAGGAAGGCCACGGCCCACGGATGTTCGAGGCCGGTGGCCACGGTGGCGGCACGCGGCTCGGCCACGGCTGCGGATGCTGCGAGAATGCACGCCGCGACGGACGCGGACAGCCGACCCAAGAGACGGTACTGCGACATGGCGGGAATCCCTGGAATGAATGGTCCAAGCGCCATTGTTCCCCAGTGGCACGCTGCCGTGGGAGCCGGGCCGGTGTCGGGATTTCGATACGAATCAAGAACTTGGATTGCCTTCTTCGCTTGACTTCTGGCAGGGCCCAAGGCTAAGCTGCGGCCCCATGCGCCGCTGGCTGAGCCTCGCCCTGGTGCTGGCCGCGGCCGGCGCCCAGGCCGCCCCCCCGACATCCGCCGAGGACGACGTTGGCCGCTTCCTGGCCGAGAAAGGCCTGGCCGAGCGGCTGGAACAGGTGCGTGAACGGGTTGGCGAACGCGCCAGCCATGTCGCGAGCCGCGCTTCGGAACTCGTCGTCACGGCCATGGGCTTCCTGGGCGTGCCCTACCGCCGCGGCGGCAACAACGTCGAGACCGGCTTCGACTGCAGCGGCTTCGTCAAGGCCATGTACGAACAGGGCATGGGGCTGATCCTGCCGCGCCGCGCCGACGAACAGGCCCGCGCAACCCAGCAGATCGAACGCGGCGAACTGCAGCCGGGCGACCTGGTCTTCTTCAACACCATGCGCCGCACCTTCAGCCACGTCGGCATCTACATCGGCGACAACAAGTTCATCCACTCGCCCAAGCCCGGCGCCCAGGTCCGGGTCGAGGACATGGGCGTGCCCTACTGGGCCACGCGATTCGACGGGGCGCGCCGGGTCCAGCAGGTCACGGCCGAGCGCTAGCCGCCGCGCCCTTCCCGCTTCTTCGCTCTGCCTGACCGGCCGGCGCGCGGGGCCCGCCGGTGCGCTGCTTGCACAGCGGCATCCCGGTGCGCGCGAAGGCCACGAACCCGGCCGTGCTGGCGCGGCCGTGCCTACACAGCCTACACTCCGCCCACGATGCAGCGCCGCGGCTTCACCCTGATCGAGCTGCTCGCGGTGCTCGCCGTGGCGGCGATCCTGATGATGATCGCGCTGCCCACCTACCTGGACCGGCTGGTGCGCGAACAGGTGGCGGAGGCGCTGGCGCTCGCCGAGCTGGCCAAGGTGCCGCTGCAGGCGGCCTGGCGCGCCGGGCAGCCGCTGCCGGCCGACAACGAGGCCGCCGGCCTGCCCCCGGCCGACAAGATCGTGAACCAGCGCGTGCATTCGGTGGCGCTGGAAAATGGCGCCATCCACATCCGCTTCGGCAACCGCGCGCACCGCGCGCTGCAGGACAAAGTGCTGACGATCCGGGCCGCCGGAGTTCCGGACGCCCGCGTCGTACCGCTGGCCTGGCTGTGCGCCGGCGCGGCCGTGCCCGGCAACATGCAGGCGCAGGGCGAGGATCGGACCAGCGTGCCGGCGGGGATGCTGCCGCTGCGCTGCCGCTAGCGCTGCCAGCGTTCCGACAAGCGCCGCGCCGCCGGATCGCTCCGGCAGCGCGCGCCATGGCTCGCTGCCCTACTTGCGTTGCGGCGGGACGTCGGTGCATGTGCCGTGCGCGATTTCGGCGGCCATGCCGATGCTCTCGCCCAGCGTCGGGTGCGGATGGATGGTCTTGCCGATGTCGATCTCGTCGGCGCCCATCTCGATGGCCAGGGCCACCTCGCCGATCATGTCGCCCGCGTGCGTGCCGACGATGCCGCCGCCGAGGATGCGGTGCGTCTGGGCGTCGAACAGCAGCTTGGTGAAGCCTTCGTCGCGGGTATTGGCGATGGCGCGGCCCGAGGCCGACCAGGGGAAGTGCCCCTTCTTGACAGCGATGCCCTGCGCCTTGGCCTGGTCCTCCGTCAGGCCCACCCAGGCCACTTCCGGGTCGGTGTAGGCGACGCTGGGGATCACGCGCGCATTGAACGCCGACTTCTCGCCCGCCGCCGCCTCGGCCGCCACATGCGCCTCGTGCACCGCCTTGTGCGCCAGCATCGGCTGGCCGACGATGTCGCCGATGGCGAAGATGTGCGGCACGTTGGTGCGCATCTGGATGTCGACCGGGATGAAGCCACGGTCGCTGACGGTCACCCCCGCCTTCTCGGCGCCGATCTTCTTGCCGTTGGGCGTGCGGCCCACGGCCTGCAGCACCAGGTCGTACAGCTGCGGGTCCTTGGGCGCCTGCTCGCCCTCGAAGCGCACCAGGATGCCGTCCTGCGTCGCCTCGGCGCCCACCGTCTTCGTCTTCAGCATGATGTTGTCGAAGCGCGGCGCATTCATCTTCTGCCATACGCGCACCAGGTCGCGGTCGGCGCCCTGCATCAGGCCGTCGAGCATCTCCACCACGTCGAGGCGCGCGCCCAGCGTGGAGTAGACCGTGCCCATTTCCAGGCCGATGATGCCGCCGCCCAGGATCAGCATGCGCCTGGGTTCGGTGGCGAGTTCCAGCGCGCCGGTGGAATCCACCACGCGCGGGTCCTTGGGCATGAAGGGCAGGTGCACCGCCTGCGAGCCGGCGGCGATGATGGCGTTGCGGAAGCGGATCACCTGCTTCTTGCCGGTGGTCTCGCTGCCGCTACCGGTCGTTTCCTCGACCTCCAGGTGGTGGGGGTCCAGGAAGCTGCCGATGCCGCGCACCACGGTCACCTTGCGCATCTTGGCCATGGCCGTGAGGCCGCCGGTCAGCTTGCCGACCACCTTGTCCTTGTGCGCCTTGAGCTTGGCGCGGTTGATGGTGGGCTTGCCGTAGCTGATGCCCAGCGCGTCGAAATGGCTCACCTCGTCCATCACCGCCGCCACGTGCAGCAGTGCCTTGGACGGGATGCAGCCGACGTTGAGGCAGACGCCGCCGAGCGTGGCATAGCGCTCCACCAGCACCACCTTCATGCCGAGGTCGGCGGCACGGAACGCGGCGGAATAGCCGCCGGGGCCGGCGCCCAGCACCAGCATGTCGCAATCGAGGTCGACGCCGCTGCCCACTGGCTGAGCGCTGGGTGTCGAGCGTTCGGCGGCGGGCGCCGGCCGCGGCTGTCCGCCCCCGGCGCTCGACGCCGGCCCAGATCCCGAAGCAGGCTGTTCACGCTCGGCAGCTGGCCCCGAACGCCCGGCCCCCGTGTCCGAGGCCTCGAGCACCAGCAGCACCGAGCCTTCCTTCACCCGGTCACCCAGCTTGACCCGCATCTCCTTGACCACGCCGCCATGGGTGGAGGGAATCTCCATCGAGGCCTTGTCGCTTTCGACCGTCACCAGGGATTGCTCGGGCTTGATCGTGTCGCCGGCCTTCACCAGGACCTCGATCACGGCCACGTCCTCGAAGTCCCCGATGTCGGGGACCTTCACTTCCGTCAGCGCACTCATTTTGGTTCTTTCGCCTTGACTGTGAACAGGTCGCAGGGCGACGCCGAGTTACGGTCGAACTCGCAGCCGGCGGCAATGCCCGCTTCCGCCACTTCCTTGGCCGTCTTGGCCTTGCCATAGACCGCGTGCATCGCGCCCAGCGCGAAGCTGCGGCCCGAGCCGATGCCCCAGAATTCCTTGAACTCGAAGACCTCGCGGTAGCTGTACAGGCCGTAGATGCCGCTCGCGTTGGCGATCACCACGCTGAACTGACTGGACTCGTACGGGTCGCTGTCCTCTTCCTTGGTCTGCAGGAAGAAGTTGTCCTTGAGGTAGGGATGCAGCTTGGTGAACGTGTCGAACACGTCGTCCTTGCTGGCCAGGCGCAGGATCTCGCGCGGCATCGAGCCCATGGCCTTGCGCAGCACGGGGAAGTGCGCCACCGTGCCGGCCATGCCGATGTAGCTGGGACCGTCGTTGGTCTCCACGCGGAAGATCTTGGCGTTGTCCTCGAAGCGGTGCGCAAGGCGGGTGTCGCCGAAGGTCACCAGGGTGTCCGCCGCGATGGCGATCTGCCCCGCCTTCTTCACCACCACTACAGTTGTCATCGTCTCTTGTTCTTAGAGGAGTACGCGGCGGAAGTCCGCCAGGATCTGCCCCAGGTACGCGTTGAAGCGCGCCGCCGCCGCGCCGTCGATGACGCGGTGATCCCAGGACAGCGACAGCGGCAGCATCAGCCGCGGCTGGAACTGCTTGCCGTCCCAGACCGGTTGGGTCTGGCTGCGGCACACCCCGAGGATAGCGACTTCCGGGGCGTTGATGATGGGCGTGAAGTAACGGCCGCCAATGCCGCCGAGTGAAGAAATCGTGAAAGTCGCGCCCGACATGTCGGCAGGGCTGAGCTTGCCGTCGCGCGCCTTCTTCGCGAGCTCGGCCATTTCCTGGCTGATCGCCAGCACGCCCTTCTTGTCGGCGTCCTTGATCACGGGCACCACCAGGCCGTTGGGCGTGTCGGCCGCGAAGCCGATGTGCCAGTAGTTCTTGACGACGACATCGTCGCCATCGAGCGAGCTGTTGAACTCGGGGAACTTCTGCAGCGCCGCGACGCAGGCTTTGATGAGGAAGGCCAGCATGGTGACCTTGATGCCCGACTTCTCGTTCTCCTTGTTGGTCTGGACACGGAAGGCTTCCAGCTCGGTGATGTCGGCGTCGTCGTGGTTGGTGACGTGCGGGATCATCACCGCGTTGCGCACCAGGTTCGGACCGCTGATCTTGCGGATGCGCGACAGCGGCTTGCGCTCGATGGCGCCGAACTTGGCGAAATCCACCTTGGGCCAGGGCAGCAGGTCCATGCCGGCGCCGCCACCGGCCGGCGCCTTGGCCGCGGCAGCCTTGGTGCGGCTGTCGCCGGCCATCACCGCCTTGGTGAAGGCCTGGACGTCCTCCTGGGTGATGCGGCCCTTGGGGCCGGTGCCCTTGACCTCGTCGAGCGGCACGCCGAGTTCGCGCGCGAACTTGCGCACGGAAGGAGAGGCGTGCGGCAAGCTGCCGGTGGGCACGGCGGGTTCGTGCGGGGGCAGTGCCGCGGTCGGCGCCTGGCGCTCGGGCGCGGGCGCCGCGGGAGTCGCAGCAGGTGCGGCAGGTGCAGCAGCAGCCGGGGCCGGTGCGGACGGTGCGGGAGCGGCCGGGGCCTGCGCCGTGCCTTCCAGGATCGCCACCAGGTCGCCGATGTTGACCTTGTCGCCCACCTGGACCTTCAGTTCCTTCAGCGTGCCGGCGGCCGACGACGGGATCTCCATCGATGCCTTGTCGGACTCGACGGTGATGAGCGACTGCTCCGCCTTGATGGCATCGCCGGGCTGGACCAGCACCTCGATGACGGCGACGTCCTTGAAGTCACCGATGTCGGGGACACGGACTTCGACGGCCTGGCTGGCTGCCGGTGCCGCGGAGGCCTGCGGCGCGGGCGCC
>JAEZKX010000088.1 GCA_023436025.1 Pseudomonadota bacterium
CGCCCGCCCCGCGCGGCGGCGCCTCCGGCAGGAAGTAGCCGCGTCGCCCCCGGTGCCCTGGCACTGCGGGGCACCAGCTGCGCAGCCGCGTCGGCGACAAAAAAAGGTGCGCCCGCTTTCGCGGGCACACCCTGGCCGGCCGCCTAGGCCGCGGCGTCGGGCGCCGGCAGCTGCGCGATTGCGCCGTTGAGGCCCACCTTGGAGTCGAAGCTGAAGCAGGCCGCCTCGAACGCGCGGATCTCGAACAGCGCTTCCTTCAGGCTCATCTCGCCCGCTTCCATCAGCTTGCCGGCCAGGTGCTCGGTCAGGGGCTTCAGGCGCGCCAGCGTGGCCTTGGTCTCGCCGTAGAGGCGCTCGCTCTGCGACTCCATGATGGAGCGCGTTTCCTCGTCGACCGAGCGGTTGCTGCCTTCGTTGAGCGCGCCGAAGTTCAGGCGCGTCTTGCGGTACATGCCCATTTCGGCCACCGCGTGGTGCAGCAGCTTGGTGACGCGCGTGATGTCGTTGTGGGCGCCGTTGGTGGTGCCTTCCTCGCCGAAGAACAGCTCCTCGTTGGCCATGCCGCCCAGCAGCACGCGCACGTCGTGCTCGATGTCGGCCTTGGTCTTCAGCAGGTTGGAGCCCTGCTTGTGGAAGACGAAGCCCAGCGCGTTGTTGCGCGGGTTGGCCTTGAGCGAGATCTTGATGGTCTTCATCTCGCCCAGGATCTTCTCCCAGTCGCCGCCGGCCTTCTTGCGCTCCAGCTCGAAGTCCACCAGGAAGTGGCCCCACTCGTGGACCGCGATGATGCGACGGTCGCGCTCGCGCTCCTTGGTGGTGTTGGTGTTGACGTTGCCCACCAGCACGCGCTCGGCGGCGCCCATCAGGGTTTCGGCGTCGATCAGCTCGCCAGCCTGCACCGCGGTGATGCCGGCCTGGTTGACGATGGTCTCCAGGTCGGCCGGGCTGCGGCCTTCGGTGATCTCGGTGATGTGGCGCAGGTCGAGGTCGGGCGCGACCTTGTCGGCGCGCTGCTCGAGGTAGTGCTCGATGATGGCGCGGCGCTCTTCCTTGTTGGGCAGGCGGAAGTCCACCTTCATCTGGAAGCGGCGCAGCATGGCCTCGTCCATCTGCATGGACTCGCTGTTGAAGTTGGAGGCGACGATCCAGATGATCTCGGCTTCCTGCCTGGTGCGCACGCCGTCGAGGATGGCCAGCAGCATGTTCTGCGTGTCGTCGTCGAACTTGCGGTGGCCGCCGCGCTTCATGAACAGGTCCTGCGCCTCGTCCAGGAACACGATGCAGCGCTTGCGGCGCTTGGCCATGGAGGCGATGCGCGCCAGCGTGTTGGAGCCGCCGGCCACGTAGCCGGTCTCGAGGTTGGCCGCCGAATGGAACAGGATCGGCAGGTTCAGCTCCTTGGCCAGGTAGCTGGCGAGCTTGGTCTTGCCGGTGCCCGCGGGGCCGCTGAACATCACGTTGAAGGGCTTGGTGATGCCGTATTCGGCGTACTCGGCGCGCCGGTCGTACTGGTCCTTGATCTGGCGCACCTCGGCCTTGATGTCGTCCATGCCGACCAGGTCGTCGATGGAGCCCTGGACCTGCCCGGGTTCGATGAAGCGCAGCGACTTGAACTGGCCCTTGAGATGGAAGGCCAGGAAGCCAAGCAGACCCAGCGTCAGCGCGGCCGACAGCGCGCCGCTCACGCCCGCCTTCCAGCCGTCCTTCTCGGACTGCGGGCGGGCGCCGGAGAAGCGCTCATCGAGCTTTTCCAGCACCGCGGCGCTGGCGGGCGACAGCTCCGAACGCGGGATGAACACCAGCTTGCTGCCCCAGGGCGCGTTGACGGCCTTGTCGGTGAAGATCTGGGTCTCCATGTCGCTGGGGTAGTAGGCGTACTGCCGCCCCTCGGACTGGATCAGCACGATGCGTTCGGACACGTTCCACAGCAGCGGCTTGTAGATGACGGTGATGCGTTCGACCGGCCTGGCTTCGAGGAAGCCGAGCACGGAGCCGGTGCCGAACACGACGGGCAGCTTCTCGTCCAGCGTCCACATGGCGTCGGCGCCGGTCGCAGCGGCCATGGCCTTGACCTGTTCGGCCACGGCCGCCTGGCGCTGCCAGAGCACGAAGGAATAGCTGCCGGTGACGGGGATCAGGATGGCGACGGCGATGAGCATCGCCTTCACTGCGGTCGACTGGATGGTGAACCAGTCCTGGAAGCGACTGGCGAGTTTCTTCACGGCGGGCCAGGGGCTGCGGCGGGGAGCCGCATCGCCGCTGCCCTCTCCGGGGTCCTGGGTGGTGGAAAGATCGGACATGGTGTTCCTCCTGGTGCGGCCGCGACACGGGATGTCGGGGCAGCGCAAAAAGCGTCAGAGCGCCCTGCTGGACAGGGCCACTCTTGTCAGAGTCATCCTACAGAAAGGGTTCCCCAGTCGCAGTCGAAAAAACGGGTACCAGCGGGGCTGGAATTCTGCTCGTGAAAAATTCACGAAACGCCCCCTCGCCCTTGCGCCGCCGCGCTGGTGTCCCGCTGCAGCGGGGGAACCCGGCACGCCTCGTGCAATCAGAGGTAGTGAGCCGGGTTCTTTTCAAGTTTCTTTCCCGGCTACTTGTCCCCCTGGTGCGCAAGCCCTGGGGGATTTTTTATGGCCGCGCGCACCGACGCCACCCGCCACACGGAGGATGGCAACGCCGCCGCTGCGCCCACAATGCCGAGATGGCCCGACTCGACAAGCTCCGCAGCCAGCGCTGGCTGGCCCGCGAGGAATTCCGCAGCTACAACCACCGCTCGCGGGTGATGCAGATGGGCTTCGACCCGCAGGACTGGGAAGGCAAGCCGGTGGTGGCGATCCTGAACAACTGGAGCGACTACAACCCCTGCCACCAGCACTTCAAGCAACGGGTCGACGAGGTCAAGCGCGGCGTGCTGCAGGCCGGCGGCTTCCCGCTGGAGTTGCCCACCGTCTCGCTGGGCGAGGCCATCATCAAGCCATCGGCCCTGCTCTACCGCAACCTGCTGGCCATGGAGGTCGAGGAGATGATCCGCGCCTACCCGGTCGACGGCGTGGTGCTCATGGGCGGGTGCGACAAGACGACGCCAGCGATGCTGCTGGGCGCCACCAGCGCCGACGTCCCGGCCATCTTCCTGCCGGCCGGCCCCATGCTGCGCGGCAACGCGCGCGGCCGCACCCTGGGCTCCGGCTCGGACGCCTCCAAGTTCTGGGACGAGCGCCGCGCCGGCAGCCTCGCCGAGCCGCACTGGATGGCCATCGTCGGCGGCATCGCGCGCAGCGCCGGCACCTGCATGACCATGGGTACGGCCAGCACCATGACCTCCATCGCCGAGGCCATCGGCATGGCGCTGCCCGGGGCCGCGGCCATCCCGGCGGTGGACGCGAACCACCAGCGCATGGCCGCCCAGGCGGGCAGGCGCATCGTGGAGATGGTCCACGAAGACCTGCGACCCTCGCGCATCCAGACCCGGCAGGCCTTCCGCAACGGCATCGCCGTGGCCATGGCGCTGGGCTGCTCCACCAACGCGATCATCCACCTCATCGCCCAGGCGCGGCGCGCCGGCCACGACATCGGCCTGGACGACTTCGACCGGGCGAGCCGCGTCGTGCCGGTGCTGGCCAACATCCGGCCCAACGGCAGCAGCGCCTACCTGATGGAGGACTTCTACTACGCCGGCGGACTGCCGGCACTCATGCGGCGCCTGGCCTCGCACCTGGACCTGGAGCAGCTGACGGTGACCGGCCGCACCGTCGGGGAGAACATCGCCGGCGCCGAATGCTTCGACGACGACGTGATCCGGCCGCTGGATCGCCCGGTGTACCGCGAAGGCGCGCTGGCCGTGCTGCGCGGCAACCTGGCGCCAGGCGGCTGCGTGATCAAGCCGTCGGCCATGAGCACGAAATTCCTGCGGCACCGCGGCCCGGCGCTGGTCTTCGACGACTATCCCAGCCTGAAGAAGATGCTGGACGACCCCGAGGCCGAGGTCACCGAAGACCATGTCATCGTGCTGCGCAACGCCGGCCCGCAAGGCGGCCCCGGCATGCCCGAATGGGGAATGATCCCCGTGCCGCTGAAGCTGGTGCGCCAGGGCGTGCGCGACATGCTGCGCATCAGCGACTGCCGCATGAGCGGCACCAGCTACGGCGCCTGCGTGCTGCACGTGGCACCGGAGGCCCATGTGGGCGGCCCGCTGGCGCTGCTGCGCACGGGCGACCTCGTTTCGGTGGACGTGCCCGGCCGAAGCATCCACATGGAGGTCGCCGACGACGAACTGGCGCGCCGCCGCGCCACCTGGGTCGCACCGCCACCACGCTATGCGCGAGGCTACGGCTGGATGTACACGCGGCACATCCTGCAGGCCGACCAGGGCTGCGACTTCGACTTCCTGCAGACCTCCTTCGGCGAGTCCGCGGGGGAGCCGGATATCTTCTGAGGCGCGCCCCGGGGACGGCCGCGCTGGCATGCGGATCGTCGCGCAAGCTACGCGCAGGTCGCAAAAGATACGAATCGAGGGCTTTTACGCCCTTCTCTTGCGACTGTTGCGCCACCCTTGCGACTTTTGCGACGTGCCGGCCCGCCAGGCGTTCCGCCCGCAAGATTTGCCTCATCTTCCCTGTGTAGGACCGCGCCGCAAGTGTGTAACAGCGCCCGGATGCGCGCTTTTTCGCAGCGCACACTTGCGCCTCGCGCAGTTTGCAGGGAGCAGTCGCATGGAAAAGGTCTGGGGACCGCTGAACGGGTTCTACGTCGCGGCATATGCCGCGCCGGTGGGTGACGGCTCGCGGTTCTGCAGCTATGCCAAGGTGTGCTGGAGCCGTCCCGAGAGCTACTGGGAAGCCGATTGCGCGTTCAAGCTCTTCGGCGGCGAGTACCACAGCACGCTCGAAGGCGCGCTTGGCGCCGCGGCGCTGTCGGCCCGCAACGAGCTGGCCCTGCTGCCGCCGGGTGCGCGCACGCTGGTCGAGCAGCGGCAGCGCGCCCGCCAACCCATTCCGCGGCTGTTCCTCGCATCCTTCTTCCGCCATCGCCTGGCCTGAGCACGGTTGTGGCGCGTTGCCCACAATGCGCGCCCGGATCCGCGCGCGGCGCTGGACACAACGCCGCGCAGCTATGACATTCATAGCGATGTCCGAACCGGTGGCCACCTACTACGACGTGCTCCAGGTGGAGCGCGGGGCGACGCCCGAGCACGTACGCGCGGCGTGGCGCCGCCTGGCCCGCCAGTACCACCCCGACCGCGTGCCGGGCAACGCCCAAGCGGCGCGCGCCATGGCCGCGATCAACGTGGCCTACGACGTGCTTTCCGATCCGCAACGCCGTGCCGAACACGACCTGTGGATCCGCCGCGCCGAACGCGTCGCGGCGCCCCTGCCGGCTTCACCACCGCCCACCAGCCTCTGGGCCTTCGTCCACCCGGCGACCCACTGGGCCTGGTACCTGCTCGGCGGCACCTTGCTGTTCGTGCTGGGCACGGTCGCGACGGCGCTCTACCTGACATCCATGCCCGCCCGCACGGCCGTGGCCGCTGCGGACGCCTGCGCTCCCGGCAGGCTGGCGGAGGATGCACGCTGCGCGCGCCGCTGACGACGCCCGCGCACCGCTCGCCAGACGACGCCGACTGGCAATGCCGTCCACGGACGATGGCCGCCATGGTTGAATGACCGCACCCTGAGGACGTATCCCACAAGGAGCGTTCCATGATTCGCAAGACCGTGATCGCGGCGGCCCTCGGCGCCGCCTCGCTGATCAGCCTGGCCACGGCCGTGCAGGCGGCGCCGGCCGTCGTCGCCACCGATCCCAATGGCTACGTGCTGCAGGCGCCCCCGCCGCCCCTGGCGCCTCCTCCTCCCGGCGTACGACCGCCTCCGCCTCCCATGGCACCCCCTCCCCCTGGCGTGCGTCCGCCCCCGCCTCCCATGGCGCCCCCCGGCCCCGGCTACGCCATGCCGCCCCCGCCGCCGCCCGTC
>JAEZKX010000113.1 GCA_023436025.1 Pseudomonadota bacterium
AGCTCGAGCAGGTCGCGGCGGTTCCTAGCGCGGAATCTCGCGGGGCCTACCCTGCTCGTCGATCGCCACGTAGGTCAGCAGGGCTTCCGTGACCTTCACGAACTTGCCCTGGGTCTGGAAGCTCTCGGCGAACACCTCGACGTCCACGGTGATGGACGTGCGCCCGATGCGCGTCACCGAGGAGAAGAAGCTCAGGATGTCACCCACCCGCACCGGCTGCTTGAAGACGAACTCCTTCACGGCCACCGTGGCCATGCGGCCGCGGATGATGCGCGCCGGGATCACCGAGCCGGCCAGGTCGACATGCGCCATGACCCAGCCGCCGAAGATGTCGCCGTTGCCGTTGGTGTCGGCCGGCATGGGGATCACCTTCAGCACCAGTTCCTTGTCGGACGGCGGGCTGGCAGGGGCGGGGGAAGTGTGGGTGGTGCCGGTACCGGCACCTGGAATCGCGGACATAGGCACAATCGCTGGGATCAGTCAAGATCCGGATTGTCCCCTATGCGCCGCGGCGGCGAAACTAGCACTCACTCACTGCCCCTGCCTGCCTCCCCGGCGGGCGGCCCGGCCACCCCCCGGTCCGACTGGACCACCCTGAAGCGCCTGCTGCCCTACCTGTGGGAGTACAAGTGGCGGGTGCTGGCGGCGCTGGCCTTCATGATCGCCGCCAAGGTGGCCAACGTGGGGGTGCCGGTGCTGCTCAAGCAGCTGGTCGACGCCATGGACGCCAAGCCCGGCGCCACCGCGGTGGTGGTGGTGCCGGTGGCGCTGTTGGTGGCCTACGGGCTGCTGCGGCTGTCGACCTCGCTGTTCACCGAGTTGCGCGAGCTGGTCTTCTCCAAGGCCACCCAGGGCGCCACCCGCAGCATCGCGCTGCAGACCTTCCGCCACCTGCATTCGCTGTCCTTGCGCTTCCACCTGGAGCGGCAGACCGGCGGCATGACGCGTGACATCGAACGCGGCGTGCGCGGCATCGAGTCGCTGATCTCGTATTCGCTCTACAGCATCGTGCCGACGCTGGTCGAGGTGGCGCTGGTGCTGACCATCCTGGCGGTGAAGTTCGACGTCTGGTTCGCCTGGATCACCATCGCCGCCCTGGCGGTGTACATCGTGTTCACGGTCAGCGTGACCGAGTGGCGCACCCGGTTCCGGCGCGAGGCCAACGAGTTCGATTCGGCCGCCCACACCAAGGCGGTGGACTCGCTCCTGAACTACGAGACGGTCAAGTACTTCAACAACGAGGACTTCGAGGCCCGCCGCTACGACGAGAGCCTGGACCGCTACCGGCGCTCGCGCATCAAGGCGCAGAGCACGCTGTCGCTGCTCAACACCGGCCAGCAGCTGATCATCGCGGCCAGCCTGGTGGCCATGCTGTGGCGCGCCACCCTCGGCGTGGCCGAAGGCCGCATGACCCTGGGCGACCTGGTCATGATCAATGCCTTCATGATCCAGCTGTACATCCCGCTCAACTTCCTGGGCGTGCTGTACCGGGAGATCAAGCAGAGCCTGACCGACCTGGACAAGATGTTCACGCTCATGGAACGCGAGCGCGAGGTGGAGGACAAGCCGGGCGCGCAGCCGCTGCCTGGGCCCGGCGAGGCCGATTTCGACGTCCGCTTCGAGCACGTGTCCTTCGCCTACGAGCCGGCCCGGCCCATCCTGCACGACATCAGCTTCGCCATCCCGGCGGGCAAGACGGTGGCGGTGGTCGGCCCCTCGGGCTCGGGCAAGTCGACGCTGGCGCGCCTGCTGTACCGCTTCTACGACGTGCAGCAGGGCCGCATCACCATCGCCGGCCACGACCTGCGCGACGTCACGCAGGCCAGCGTGCGCCGCTCCATCGGCATCGTGCCGCAGGACACCGTGCTGTTCAACGACACCGTGGCCTACAACATCGCCTACGGCCGCCCGGGTGCCAGCCGCGCCGAGGTGGAGGAGGCCGCGCGCGCGGCCCGCATCCACGACTTCATCGCCTCCACGCCCAAGGGCTACGACACCATGGTGGGCGAGCGCGGCCTGAAGCTCTCGGGCGGCGAGAAGCAGCGGGTGGCCATCGCCCGCACATTGCTGAAGGACCCGCCCATCCTGATCTTCGACGAGGCGACCTCGGCGCTGGACAGCGCCAACGAGCGTGCCATCCAGGCGCAGCTGAAGAGCGCCGCCCAGGACAAGACCACGCTGGTCATCGCCCACCGGCTCTCCACCGTGGTCGACGCCCACGAGATCCTGGTGATGGAGGCCGGCCGCATCATCGAGCGCGGCACCCACCAGCAGCTGCTGGCCCGCGGCGGCCGCTATGCCGACATGTGGGCGCTGCAGCGCAGCACCGAGGGCGAGCGCTTCACCGAGGTGGTCGGCGGGTGAGGGTGGCCGCGGCCGGGTCCCGGGCCGCTATAGTCCGCGGCCAACGGAGGGGAGTCCCATGCTCGGCTTGCGCAAGCCCACGGTGTACGTCCAGGTGTCGCCCACGCAGGTGAGCGTGCGCGACGCCGGCTCGGGCGAGGCGTTCAGCGTGGTGCCCGACATCGCCTTCGAGCGGCAGGGCCGCGGCAGGGTGGTGGAGGTGGGCGCCCGCGCCCGGCGGCACGAGTCGCCCGGCGTCCAGGTGGTCAACCCCTTCGGCCATCCGCGCACCCTGGCCGGCGACTTCACCGCCGGCGAGCTGCTGCTGAAGACGCTGCTGGGCCGGCTGAAGGCCGGACGCGCCCTGTTGGGGCCGGCACCGGCCGTCGTGCTGCACCTGCAGGGCGATCCGGCGGGAGGCTTCACGCCGATCGAGGTGCGGGCGCTGCGCGAAATGGCCCTGGGCGCCGGGGCCTCGGAGGTCATCGTCTGGCAGGGCCCCAAGCTCTCCGACCAGCAGGTGCTGGCGCACCAGTTCCCCAAGGAGGGAAAGGTGCTCGCCTGATGCGCATCGGCCTGCTTTCCGACACCCACGGGCTGGTCCGCCCCGAAGTGCTGGCCTGGCTGCGCGGCAGCGACCACATCGTGCACGCCGGCGACATCGTGCGGCCGGACATCCTGGCCCAGCTGGCGGCCCTCGCGCCCTTGACGGCCGTGCGCGGCAACAACGACCATGGCGACTGGGCCGAGCGGCTGCCGCAGGCGGCCACGCTGCGCCTGGGCGGCGTCTGCCTGCATGTGGTGCACGACATCGCGCAGCTGGCCATCGACCCCGAGGCCGCAGGCGTGCAGGTGGTGGTCAGCGGCCACTCCCACCAGCCCGCGGTGGCGCGGCGCGGGCCGGTGTTGTACGTCAATCCCGGCAGTGCCGGGCCGCGGCGCTTCCGCCTGCCCATCGCTGCCGGCGAACTGCTGCTGGACGGGGGCGCCGTGTCGGCGCACATCATGCGTTTCGAGGGCGCGACGGCCGACAAGCGCAGGCGCTGAGGCGGCGCAGAATGGGCCCATGTCGAAGCGCCGCCCGCCCTCCACCCTCCACCGCCACGCGGCCGAACTGATGGTGGCCGTGCCCCAGGTGATGGGCCACCGCCTCACCCGCCTCGCGCTGGCCGGGCCCTTCCCAAGTGCGCGCGACCGGCGCGAGTTCCACGCCATGGGCCAGGAAAAGTTCATCGCCTTCTGGCAGTCGTGGTTCGCCATGGGCTGGGCGGCGATGCGGATGGCGCAGGAGGCCTGGCTGGCGATGCTGCAGGGCGCGCGCGTTCCGCTGCTCGACGCCAACCGGGTGCTGGCGCACGGGTTGGCACCGGTGCATCGTCGGGCGACGGCCAATGCCCGCCGGCTGGCGCGCACGCGGCTGCGCTGAAGCGGCCGAACGGCACGTCCCCGGCGCGGGGAACTTCCCCGTCCCGCTGGTGCTGCCTGCAGCCGGCTGACCCGGCCCCGCAATAATGGCGCATGGAAACCAAGTGGCTGGAAGACTTCGTCAGCCTGGCCGAGACCCGCAGCTTCAGCCGTTCGGCGCAGCTGCGCCACGTGACGCAGCCGGCCTTCTCGCGCCGCATCCAGGCGCTGGAGGCCTGGGCCGGCACCGACCTCGTCGACCGCAGCTCCTACCCGACGCGCCTCACGCCCGCGGGTGAGACGCTCTACACGCAGTCGCTGGAGGTGCTGCAGGCGCTGCAAAGCACGCGCGCCATGTTGCGCGGCCAGGCGAGCGCCGGCCAGGACGTCATCGAGTTCGCGGTGCCGCACACGCTGGCCTTCACCTTCTTCCCCGCCTGGGTGTCGAGCCTGCGCGACGAGTTCGGCCCCATCAGGAGCCGCCTCATCGCGCTGAACGTGCACGACGCGGCGATGCGGCTGGTCGAGGGCAGCTGCGACGTGCTGATCGCCTACCACCATCCCGCGCAGCCGCTGCAGCTCGATGCCCAGCGCTACGAGATGGTGACGCTGGGCGAGGAGACGCTGGCGCCGTACTGCAGGCCCGACGCGGCGGGCGAACCGCTGCACCGCCTGCCGGGGCGGGCCACGCATCCGCTGCCCTACCTGGGCTACGCAGCCGGCGCCTACCTCGGTCGCGTGACCGACCTGGTGCTCAAGCAGGCCGGCACGGCCATCCACCTCGACCGGGTCTACGAGACCGACATGGCCGAAGGCCTGAAGGCCATGGCCATGGAAGGCCACGGCATCGCCTTCCTGCCGCACAGCGCCGTGCGCAAGGAACTGCGCGGCGGCAGGCTGGTGGCCGCCGCGCCGGCCGACCTGCCGGGACTGGCCGTTACCATGCAGGTGCGCGCCTATCGCGAGCGGCCTTCGGCGCGGCACGTGCCCAAGCGGACGGCGCAGGCCTTGTGGAATTTCCTTGCTGCCGCCGGCGGCGCCGGACTGCTGGATTCCTGAGGCAGGCTGACGTGTACTGCGCGACCGGGCACAAACCCTGCTTACCGTCGCGTTGCGCAAGTTCTAAGCTTCCTCGCACATGGCGGAACGAACCGAAGCGCGGTCCGCCTAGAATTTGGTCAGCCTGCTTACAGGTTTTCAACGCGCTTCACCTCAGGAGATTTGGATGAACAGGAAGTTTCTGCTGGCCATCACGCTGGCCGCGGCTGCGACGGGCGCCTTTGCCCAGGCCAATGACACCATCGCCAAGGCCAAGGGCGCCGGCAAGGTGGTCATGGGTGTGCGCGAGTCCTCCGCCCCCTTGTCGTACACCACCGGCAGCGGCCAGTTCACCGGCTACCACGTCGAACTCTGCCAGCGCATCCTGAAGGCGGTGCTGCCCGGCGTGCCGGTCGAATACGTGGCCGTGACCTCGGCCAACCGCATCCCGCTGGTCCAGAACGGCACCGTCGACATCGAGTGCGGCTCCACCACCAACAACGTCGCCCGCCAGAAGGACGTCGCCTTCGCGCTGACCACCTACGTCACGGAAGTGCGCACCGCCGTCAAGGCCAACTCCAACATCAAGTCGGTCGCCGACCTGAACAACAAGACCGTGGCCACCACCACCGGCACCACCTCGGTGGCGCTGCTGCGCAAGAACAAGCGCTCCGAAGGCATCCAGTTCAAGGAGGTCTACGGCAAGGACCACGCCGACAGCTTCCTGCTGCTGGAGTCCGGCCGCGCCGACGCCTTCGTGATGGACGACAACATCCTGGCGGGCCTGATCGCCGGCTCCAAGAATCCCAAGGACTTCCAGATCGTGGGCGAGACGCTGAACGTCGAGCCGATCGCGATCATGATCCGCAAGGACGACCCCAACTTCAAGAAGGCGGTGGACGACTACATCCGCGGCGCCATCAAGTCCGGTGAACTCGAGATGCTGTACAAGAAGTGGTTCATGCAGCCGATCCCGCCGAAGAACACGAGCGTGAACCTGCCCATGGGCAAGATCCTCACCGGCCTGATGAAGAACCCGTCCGACGCCCCGGCCGAGGAATACAACAAGTAAGGCGCATGGCCGGCCGCGCGAGCGGCCGGCTTGGCCAGCCAAGAGAACAAAGAGCGAGGAACCGGCATGGCCCTGGACTGGAAGTTCTTCTGCGAGGACACGATCGACCGCACGATCGTGGCCGGCTGCTTCGGCACCGGCGGCTCGTCGGGGACGCAGACCTACCTGGATTGGCTGCTCTACGCCTGGGGCCAGACCGCTCTGGTCTCCGGCCTCTCGCTCGTCGTGGCGCTGGTGGTGGGCTCCGCCATCGGCACCATCCGGACGCTCCCCGACAGCCCCTGGCTGGTCCGCCTGGGCAATGCCTGGGTCGAGCTGTTCCGCAACATTCCCCTGCTGGTGCAGATCTTCCTCTGGTACCACGTGGTGCCGGTGCTGTTCCCGGCCTTCGCCGATGTCAACAAGCTGGCCCTGGTGGTGGCGGGGCTCGGCCTGTTCACCTCCGCGCGCATCGCCGAACAGGTGCGCGCGGGCATCCAGGCGCTGCCGCGCGGGCAGCGCTACGCGGGCATGGCCCTGGGCTTCACGACGCCGCAGTACTACCGTTATGTGCTGCTGCCCATGGCGTACCGCATCATCATCCCGCCGCTGACGAGCGAGACGATGAACATCTTCAAGAACTCCTCGGTGGCGTTCGCGGTCTCCATCACCGAACTCACCTTCTTCGCCCAGCAGGTGGCCGAGGAAACCTCGCACGGCATCGAGGTCTACCTGGCGGTGACCACCCTCTACGTCATCTCGGCCTTCGCCATCAACCGCGTCATGGCGCTGATCGAGAAGCGCGTGCGCGTGCCGGGCTTCGTGGCCAGCACCGGAGGCGGGCACTGACATGCTGGGCCTCGACTTCGCCTTCTTCACCCCCGAGGTGTTCCGCGCCTACATCCTCAAGGGGATGTACTTCAGCTTCGCGCTGACGGCCGTCGCCACGCTGGGCGGCATCCTGTTCGGGACCGTGCTGGCGCTGATGCGCCTGTCGGGCCGCAAGTGGCTGGAGGTGCCGGCCGCCATCTACGTCAACGGCATGCGCTCCATCCCGCTGCTGATGGTGCTGCTGTGGTTCTTCCTGCTGGTGCCCATGCTGATCGGCCGGCCGATCGGCGCCGACATGTCGGCGGTGATCACCTTCATCGCCTTCGAGGCCGCGTACTTCTCCGAGATCGTGCGCGCCGGCATCCAGTCGATCCCGCGCGGCCAGGTGTTCGCCGGGCAGGCCCTGGGCATGAGCTACGGCCAGAACATGAAGCTGGTGGTGCTGCCGCAGGCCTTCCGCAACATGATCCCGGTGTTCCTCACGCAGACCATCATCCTGTTCCAGGACACCTCGCTGGTCTACATCATCACGGCCCACGACATGCTGCACGGCTTCACCGTCGCCGGCAACAACCTGAGCCATCCGCGCGAGGCCTACATCCTCGCCGCGCTCTTCTATTTCGTCATCTGCTTCACGCTCTCGCACCTGGTCAGGCGCCTGCAGAAGAAGATCGCCATCATCCGATAAGAGAACCGCACATGAGCGACAAACCCATGATTGCCATCCGCAACGTGTCCAAGTGGTATGGGCCGGTGCAGGTGCTGCAGGACTGCAACGTGCAGATCGACAAGGGCGACGTGGTGGTGGTGTGCGGGCCCTCGGGGTCGGGCAAGTCCACGCTGATCAAGACCGTCAACGGCCTGGAGCCCATCCAGAAGGGCGAGATCTTCGTCGACGGCATCCAGGTCAACGACCCCCGCACCAACCTGCCCAAGCTGCGCAGCCGCGTCGGCATGGTGTTCCAGCACTTCGAGCTGTTCCCCCACCTGTCCGTCACCGAGAACCTCACCATCGCCCAGGTGAAGGTGCTGGGCCGCAGCAAGGACGAGGCGAAGGCGCGCGGCCTGAAGATGCTGGACCGCGTGGGCCTGATGGCCCACAAGGACAAGTACCCCGGCCAGCTTTCCGGCGGCCAGCAGCAGCGCGTGGCCATCGCCCGCGCGCTGTCGATGGACCCGGTCGTCATGCTGTTCGACGAGCCCACATCGGCGCTCGACCCCGAAATGGTGGGCGAGGTGCTGGACGTGATGGTCAACCTGGCCAAGGAAGGCATGACCATGATGGTGGTCACGCACGAGATGGGCTTCGCCCGCAAGGTGGCCAACCGCGTGATCTTCATCGACGTCGGCGGCCGCATCCTGGAGGACTGCAGCAAGGACGAGTTCTTCGGCAACCCCGATGCGCGCCAGCCGCGGACCAAGGACTTCCTGAACAAGATCCTGGCGCACTGAGGCCGGCCGTGGCCTTCCGGCAGGGTGTGCTCGCCGCGCGAGCATTCCCGGCCAAGGCCTTCGCGCGCGGCGGTGGGACAATCGCCGCATGTCCCAAACGATCACCCTCACCCGTCCCGACGACTGGCACCTGCACGTGCGGGACGGGGCGGCCATGGCGGACGTGGTGCCGCACTCGGCCGCGCAGTTCGGCCGTGCGCTGATCATGCCCAACCTGCGGCCGCCCGTCACCACCGCCGCCCAGGCGATGGCCTACCGCGACCGCATCCTCGCCGCCGTGCCGCCGGGCAGCGGCTTCCAGCCCCTGATGTCGCTGTACCTCACCGACAACCTGCCGCCCGACGAGATCGCGCGCGCCAGGGAGGCCGGCGTGGTGGCGCTGAAGCTCTATCCCGCGGGTGCCACCACCAACAGCGACGCCGGCGTCACCGACATCCGCAAGACCTACAAGACGCTGGAGGCGATGCAGCGCGCCGGCCTGCTGCTGCTGGTGCACGGCGAGGTCACCGATCCCGCAGTCGACGTGTTCGACCGCGAAGCCGTGTTCCTCGAGCGCCACCTGGCGCCGCTGCGGCGCGACATGCCGGAGCTGAAGATCGTGGTGGAGCACATGACCACGCGCGAGGCGGTGCAGTACGTGCGCGACGCCGACCGCTTCACCGCCGGCACCATCACCGCGCACCACCTGCTGTACAACCGCAACGCGCTCTTCACCGGCGGCATGCGGCCGCACTACTACTGCCTGCCCATCCTCAAGCGCGAGGTGCACCGCCAGGCGCTGGTGGAGGCCGCCACCAGCGGCAACCCCAAGTTCTTCCTGGGCACCGACAGCGCCCCGCATCCGGCCGTGCTGAAGGAGCATGCGCTGGGCTGCGCCGGCTGCTACACCGCGCTGTCGGCCATCGAGCTCTACGCCGAGGCCTTCGACGCCGCTGGCGCGCTGGACAAGCTGGAAGGCTTTGCCAGCTTCCACGGCGCCGACTTCTACGGCCTGCCGCGCAACAGCGGCACGCTCACGCTGCGGCGCGAGACCTGGACGCTGCCCGAGAAGGTGCCGTTCGGCGAGGCGGAACTCAAGCCCCTGCGCGGCGGCGAGACGGTGGGCTGGCGGGTCGCGGCATGAACGGCAAGCCGCGGGTTGCGCTCCTGATCGACGCCGACAATTCGCCGGCTTCCAAGATCGGCCTCATCCTCAACGAGCTGTCCACCTTCGGCGAGACCAACGTCCGCCGTGCCTACGGCAACTGGAAGAAGAACGAGCTCAAGGGCTGGGAGGAGCAGCTGCACGAGCATGCGATCCGGCCGATGCAGCAGTTCGACTACAGCAAGGGCAAGAACGCCAGCGACATGGCGATGGTCATCGATGCCCTGGACCTGCTGTACACCGACAAGCCGGACGCCTTCGGCATCGTGTCCTCGGATGCGGACTTCACGCCGCTGGTGATGCACCTGCGCGCCAAGGGCGCGGCGGTCTACGGCTTCGGCGCGCGCAAGACGCCCGAGCCCTTCGTCAACGCCTGCTCGCGCTTCCTGTTCCTGGACGACCTGCGGGCGCCGGCCGCCGACGGCGACGCGGACGCCGAGCGCGCGCCGCCGCTGCGCATGTCGACGGCCGAACTGCAGAAGGACCGCAAGCTGGTGGAGCTGCTGCGCAACGCGGTGCGCTCGGCCGAGGACGACGAGGGCTGGTCGCGGGTGCAGGCGGTGCGCCAGCAGATCGGCAACCAGGCTTCGTTCGACCACCGCAACTACGGCTACGCCACGCTGACCAAGCTGCTGGCCGCCACCGACCTGTTCGAGCTGGTGGACGAGGGGACGTCGAACGTCTCGGTGCGCGAGAAGCGGGCGCGGCGCGGCAGGTGAGGCCATGATCCCGTGGCAGCGCCCTTGGTATGCGCAGTGGCGCGCGCTGGCGGCGCCGGTGGAGGCCGCGCGCGCTGCCGGCGCCGCACCGGCGCAGGCCCTCCATGCCGGGGGAACGGCGCCCGTGCGCTTCGTGCCCGACATGGCGCTGCCGCGCGGCGTCGCCTACGAGCAGTTCGTCTTCACCACCGGGACCTGTCCGGTCCGCCCCGGCCTGCACGACTTCTTCAACGGCCTGTGCTGGCTGCGCTTCCCGCGCACCAAGAGCGCGCTCAACGCGCTGCAGGCCGGCGAGATCGCGCGCGCCGGCATCGGCCCGCGGCGCGGCCCGGTGCGCGACGCCATCACCCTGTTCGACGAGAACGGCGCCCTGCTGGATGCACCGGACCCCCTGTGGAAGGCGCTGCGCGAGCGGGCCTGGCGGCGGCTGTTCGTGGAACTGCGGCCGCTGTGGGCGCAGGCGCGGCTTCTGATCTTCGGCCACGCGCTGCTGGAGCAGCTGGTGGCGCCGCGCAAGGGCCTGACGGCGCACGTGTGGGACGCGCAGTGCCCGCTCGCCAGCGACGCCGCCACGGACGCCTGGCTGGCGGCGCGATGCACCGCCGAAGTGCTGGCGCGCAAGCCGTTCACGCCGCTGCCGGTGCTGGGCGTGCCGGGTTGGGACGCGGGGAACGAGAACTTTTCCTTTTATGATGACTCCCTCGTATTCCGGCCACGCAAGACCTCACAACAACTCTCCAGCGCGGAATCGTCCACCCCCGCTCGCTCTTGATTTCCGGCTGGTCCAGCCTCATCTGTGCGCGGGGGTGCATGTCTTCCACCCTTCGGAGCCATCCAAGCAATGAAACGCATCTTCCTGTTCGTCATGACCAACCTGGCCGTGGTGGTGGTGCTCGGCATCGTCACCAGCCTGCTGGGCGTGAACCGCTTCCTGACGGCGAACGGACTCAACCTCCCGATGCTGCTGGCGTTCGCCGCCGTCATCGGCTTCGGCGGCGCAATCATCTCGCTGCTGATCTCCAAGCCGGTGGCCAAGTGGAGCTCGGGCGTCCAGACCATCACGGGCAACGAAGGCCCGGATGAGGCCTGGATCGTCAACACCGTCCGCAAGTTCGCCGACCAGGCCGGCATCGGCATGCCCGAGGTCGGCATCTTCCAGGGCGAGCCCAACGCCTTCGCCACCGGCGCCTTCAAGAACAACGCGCTGGTCGCGGTGTCCACGGGGCTGCTGCAGGGCATGACCCGCGACGAGGTCGAGGCCGTCATCGGCCACGAGGTCGCCCACATCGCCAACGGCGACATGGTCACCATGACGCTGATCCAGGGCGTGATGAACACCTTCGTGGTGTTCCTCTCGCGCGTGGTCGGCTACCTGGTCGACAGCTTCCTGTCGCGCGGCGAGGAGCGCTCGGGCCCCGGCATCGGCTACTACGTGACCACCATCGTGCTGGACATCCTGCTCGGTTTCGTCGCCGCGATCATCGTGGCCTGGTTCTCGCGCCAGCGCGAGTTCCGCGCCGACGCCGGCGCCGCCCAGCTGATGGGCCGCAAGCAGCCGATGATCAACGCCCTGGCGCGCCTGGGCGGCATGGTCCCCGGCGAGCTGCCCAAGGGCCTGCAGACGGCCGGCATCACCTCGGGCGTCGGCAAGCTGTTCTCGACGCACCCGCCGATCGAGGAACGCATCGCGGCGCTGCAGAACGGGCGCTGATCCGCGCACCAGCGCAAGGCGGGCAGCGGCGCTGCCCGGCATTGCGCCATTCCCCCAGGGCCGCATCCGCGGCCCTTTTTCATGGGCATTGGCCCGCTTCGGGGATAATCTCCCCCGTGAAGCCCGCCGGGCCGCCGCTGGTGCGATCGTGGAAACACGGCACTGGAGGAACGTCCGGACTGCACAGGGCAGCGTAGCAGGTAACACCTGTCCGCCGCGAGGCGAGGATCAGAGCAACAGAGACGAGTCCCGGGCGCGCGAGCGCCTGGGGGTGAAACGGGCAATCTCTACGCGCAGCAATACCAAGTAGGCCGGCAGGGGGCAGCAATGCCCCGGCCCCTGTGTCCCGGGGGCTGCTGGCGGGTAGGTAGCACCGAGCCGGTGGGGCGACCCCCGGCCCAGAGGAATGGCGGCCACGACCGGGCAACCGGCCGCACAGAATCCGGCGTACGTGCGGACTTCACACTTATTCCCCGACGGCTTACCGCAGGGTGTGCCCGCGAAGGCGAGCACCAGCGGCGAAGCCGTGGCGGCGGCGCGTGCTCCGGCGCGTGGTCCGGCGCGTGGTCCGGCGCGTGGTGCGGGCGTGGTCCGGGCGTGGTCCGGGCGTGGTC
>JAEZKX010000134.1 GCA_023436025.1 Pseudomonadota bacterium
CACCCGCACCCCGCTCCCCGCTCCCCGCTCCCCAGGCCCAGCGGAGCGGTGCGCCCGCGCCACGCGACAATCTGCCCATGTTCCACATCGTCCTCGTCACGCCCGAGATCCCGCCCAACACCGGCAACGTGATCCGGCTGGCGGCCAACACCGGGTGCACGCTGCACTTGGTGGAACCGCTGGGCTTTTCGATGGACGACAGGCACATGCGGCGCGCGGGCCTGGACTACCACGAGTACGCCGAGGTGCGCCGCCACGCCGACTGGGAGGCCCTGCTGGCAGGCGAGCGGCCACCGGCCGACCGCATGTTCGCCCTGACCACCCGTGCCACCCGCGGCGTGCACGAGGTGGCGTATGCCCCGGGCGACTGGCTGGTGTTCGGGTCGGAGACGCGCGGCCTGGGCTCCGATTTGCTGGAGCGCTTCGCGCCGGCCCAGCGCTTGCGCCTGCCGATGCGCGCCGGCCAGCGCAGCCTCAACCTTTCGAATGCGGTGGCCGTGACGGTGTTTGAAGCCTGGCGCCAGCAGGGATTCGCCGGTGCGGGCACGGTGGAAAAAATCCCGGGCTGACACACGCGCAATATCTGGTTTCGCACGGTTGTGTTTGAAACCCCACGCACGCGCCGCATCTGCGAAGAGGACCGGCCGAAAGAGGCGGGGCCACGGCAACCCAGACTCCTTTCTTCTCGCCCGCCTCGCGCGGGCGTTTTTTTGCCTCAGGCGTAGCGGCGTGCGATGGTTTCGGCAATGCAGGCCGGCCGCTCGGAACCTTCGCGCTCGACCGTGATCTGCCACACCTGCTGCATGCCATTGCCTTCGAGCGGCGTGCATTCCAGCAGCTTCATGCGCGCACGCAGGCGGCTGCCCACCGGCACCGGCGAAATGAAGCGCACCCGGTTCAGCCCATAGTTGACGCTGACGCGCGTGTGACCAAACCGGATCGCCGTATCGAAGAATTTCGGCAGCAGCGCCAGCGTGAGGAAACCGTGGGCGATGGGCGCGCCGAACGGCCCCGCCTTGGCGCGCTCGACGTCGACATGGATCCACTGGTGGTCGCCGGTCGCCTCGGCGAACAGGTCGACCTGCTGCTGGGTCACGGTCAGCCAGTCGCTGGTGGCGACCTCCTGGCCCACCAGCGCCGGCAGTTCGGCGAGCGATTCGATGACTCTCATGCGGCCATTGTGGCGCCTGGCCCCACCGCTTGGCCAGCGGTGCGCCGCGGCGCCCGCTGCGCGCGGTCGGCCATCACGCGTCCAGCCACCGGCACACGCCCGCCCACTGCTGCAGGTCGCGTTCGACCTTGGCCGGCGCGACGTCGAACAGCGTCAGTCCGCGCGCGGCCAGGTGGACGTAGTTCTGGGTCGGCCGCAACAGCCCGAGCACCGGCAGGCCGAGCGAGCCGACGAATTCCTGCAGCTTGTCGGCGGCGATGGTGCGGGCGTCCACGCGCATGCCGACGATGCCCACCTGCAGCCGCCCCGCCTTCTTCAAGGCGGCCAGCTCGTCGAGGAAGGCCCGGGTGGCATAGATGTCGAAGATGCTGGGCTGCAGGGGCACCACCACCTTGTCGGCATGGCGCAGCAACTCCCCCAGCAGCTTGCCGTGCAGGCCGGCCGGCGTGTCGAGCACGACGTGGGTGGTGCCGCGCGGCGGCCGCGCCAGCGCACCCTCCTTGACCTCCCAGCTGGAGATGGGGCGGGCCTCGGGCGGCCGCAGCCGCAGCCAAAGCCGCGAGGACTGCTGACGATCGGCATCGCCCAGCATGACCTGCTTCCCTTTGCTGGCATAGTAGCCGGCGATGTTGGTGGCGACCGTGGATTTCCCGACGCCACCCTTGGGGTTCGCAACAACGACGACCGGCATGTCATGCGCTCCTGCGCGGCCCGCTGCAAGGAGCCGCATGCGCTATGGTAACCAGCATGGATGAGTTCGCAACCGCGCGGGCGACTCGCGGTACCTGCGTCCTGGCGGCGCATCCGGACTGGCGCGCGTCCCGCGTCAACCGCCAGCTCTTCCAGGCGGCGCGCGGCCAGGCGGACGTGACGGTGGCGGACCTCTACGCGCTCTACCCCGACTACGACATCGACGTCCGCGCCGAGCAGGCGCGGGTACAGGCCGCACGGCTCATCGTGCTGCTGCACCCGGTGCAGTGGTATTCGATGCCGGCGCTGATGAAGTTGTGGTTCGACGAGGTGCTCACTTACGGCTGGGCCTACGGGCCAGGCGGCACTGCCCTCTCCGGCAAGGACCTGTGGCTGGTGGCGACCACCGGCGGCCCCGAGGGCTCCTACCACCCGCAGGGCTACAACCGCTACTTCTTCGACGCCTTCCTGCCGCCCTACGAGCAGACGGCCACGCTGTGCGGCATGCGCTTCCTGCCGCCCCTGCTGCTGCACGGCGCGCACCGCGCCAGCGCCGAGGAGGTGCAGGCGCATGTCGAGGTCTTCGCCCAGCGCCTGGCCAGCTATCCGGACTGGCCGGAAATCGAGGCACTGGGTGCCTGCCCCATCGTCGACGTGCCGACCACCGACCGCCCGGTGCGCGGCGGGCGCGAGGGGTGATGGACGGCACCGCGCCCGCCTGGCTGACCAACAGCCTGGTCTACCTGGCGGCCGCGGTGATCGCCGTGCCGCTGTCGCGGGCGCTGGGCCTGGGCGCCATCCTGGGCTACCTCGCCGCCGGCATCGTCATCGGCCCCTGGGGGCTGCGGCTGGTCGGCAACGTGCAGGACATCCTGCACTTCGCCGAGTTCGGCGTGGTGCTCATGCTGTTCCTGGTGGGGCTGGAGCTGGAGCCGCGCCGGCTGTGGAGCCTGCGCCGGCCCATCTTCGGCTGGGGAAGCGTGCAGCTGCTCGGCTCGGCCGCGCTGATGGCGACCGCGGCGGTGGCGCTGGGCGTCGACTGGCGCATCGCGCTCGCCGGCGCCCTTTCGCTGGCCGACTCGTCCACCGCCACCGGCCTGCGCGCCATGGCCGACCGCAACCAGATGAACACCACCGCCGGCCGCAGCATGCTCAGCGTGCTCCTGCTGCAGGACGTGGCGGCGATCCCGGTGCTGGCGCTGCTGCCGCTGCTGGCCGCCAGCGGCAGCCAGGCCGGCGATGCCGGCTGGCTGGCGGCGGCCAAGGCGGTCGGCGTGATCGCCGCCATCGTGCTGGGTGGCCGCCTGCTGCTGCGCCCGGCGCTGCGCTGGATCGCGCGCAGCGAATCGCCCGAGATCTTCACCGCCGCCGCCTTGCTGCTGGTGGTGGCCACCGCGGCGCTGATGCACTCGGTCGGCCTGTCGATGGCGCTGGGCGCCTTCCTCGCCGGCGTGCTGCTGGCCGAAAGCGAATACCGGCGCGAGCTGGAAACGGACATCGAGCCCTTCAAGGGCCTGCTGCTGGGCCTGTTCTTCATCGCCATCGGCATGACCATCGACTTCGCGGTGGTGCTCCGGCAGCCCTTGCTGGTGGCGGCGATCGTCGCCGGCTTCCTGCTGGCCAAGGCCGCGGTCCTGTGGTTCATGACGCGGGCGATGCCGATCCCGAAGAACGAGCGGCCGGTCTTCATCGTCCTGCTGGCGCAAGGCGGCGAGGTCGGCTTCGTGGTGCTGCAGACCGCAACCGGCGCGCGGCTGCTGGACGGCCCCACCTCCTCGCTGCTGGTCGCGGCCATCACCCTGTCGATGCTGCTGACGCCGTTGCTGCTGCTGGCCGCCGATCGCTGGTCGGCCCGCCTGGCCGCCGGCGACGCCAGGGAGATGGAGGAGCTGAGCGAGCCGCAGGAAGCGCCGGTCATCATCGCCGGCTTCGGCCGCTACGGCCAGATCGTCGGCCGCCTGCTCAACGCCGAGGGCGTGCGCTCCACCGTGCTGGACCACGACGCCGACATGATCGAGGCGGCGCGCGCCTTCGGCTACAAGGTGCACTACGGCGACGCCACCCGGCTGGACCTGCTGCGCATGGCGGGCGCCGGCCAGGCCAAGGTGCTGGTGGTGGCGGTGGACAGCCGCGAGCAGTCGCTGCGCATCGTCGACCTGGCGCGCGCGCATTTCCCGCACCTGGAGCTGGTGGTGCGCGCGCGCGACGTGCCGCACCTCAACGAACTGCGCGACCGCGGCGTGATGCGGGTGGAGCGCGAGCTGTTCGAATCGTCGCTGCGCAGCGGCCGCACGGTGCTCGAAGTGCTGGGCATGCCGCCCTACGAAGCGCGCCGGCACGCCATGCGTTTTCGCCGCCACAACCTGGAACTGTTCGAGAAGATGTACCCCCTCCACCGCGACCGCGCCCGCATGATCGCGGTGGTCAAGGAAGGGCGGCAGCAACTGGAGGAGCAGATGGCGCGCGAACGCGCCGAGCTCGCACAACGCCGGCGTGAGGGCGGCGAGCGGCTGCCGGGCTGGGACGCCGGGGACGACTAGGGTCCGGCCGTGGAGGCCGCAGCGTGCGGCATGCCATTGCCGCGTGGTGAGCGCAGGGCGGCTGTCTCGCTTCCACACCGGTGCGCGTTGACCGGCCCTTGCCGACTGTCTATTCTCCGAACCCATGTCCAAGGTCCGGATCCACTGCTTCGGCGTTTCCCTCGACGGCTACGGCGCCGGCCCCGACCAGGGGCTCGAGAACCCCCTGGGCGTGCGCGGCGCCGAGTTGATGCAGTGGTTCATCCCGACACGCACCTGGCAGGCGATGCAAGGAGGCAGCGGCGGCGAGACCGGCGTCGACGACCGCATGGCGCGGCGCGGCTTCGACAACATCGGGGCCTGGATCCTCGGGCGCAACATGTTCGGGCCGGTGCGCGGCCCCTGGGCCGACACCACATGGAAGGGCTGGTGGGGCGACGAGCCCGTGTACCACTGCCCGGTGTTCGTGCTGACGCACCATCCGCGCCCCACCTTGCGCATGCAGGGCGGCACCGACTTCCACTTCGTCACGGACGGCATCCATGCGGCGCTGGAGCGCGCGCGGGCCGCGGCGCAGGGCAGGGACGTGCGCATCGGCGGCGGCGCGGCCACGGTGCGCCAGTACCTGCAGGCGGGACTGGTCGACGAGGCCCACTTCGCCCTGGGGCCGGCGTTGCTGGGACGCGGCGAGCCGGTGTTCGCGGGCCTGGACCTGCCGGCCCTCGGCTACACCTGCGACCCCATCCTCGCCGGCGAGCGCGCCAGCCATTTCATCCTGCGGCGCGCATCTTGAACGAGGAACGCGTCAAGACGGTGCTGCAGGTGCTGGCCATCATGGGGCTGGCGGGGATCGTGCTGATGGTCCTGCACAAGGGCTATGCCGATGTGACGAGCCTGGCGCAGGAGCACGCCGGCGATTTCTGGAAGGCGCTGGCGCGCTACGTGTTCAGCAACCTGGCCGGTTGATGCCACCCTGGCGCCGCGGGCGGCCGGCGCAGCCAAGGCCCGATGGCCAGCGCCACTGTCCGTCCTGCATGGAATTCAGCGCGCCGCGGCAAGAAAGCCATCCCACACCAGCTTGCAACCGGTGAGCGCCATGCCCCAGTAGATCAGCTGGTAGAACAGCTCCTGCCGGACGCGGTGCGCCAGCCGCACGCCGACCAGCACGCCGATGGGCGCGAAGGGCAGCAGCACCAGCGAAGTCGCCATGTTGCGCAGGTCCAGCAGGCCGAGCCAGGCGTACGGCACCCACTTGGCCAGGTTGACCGCGGTGAAGAAGAACGCCAGGGTCGCCGCGAACACCAGCGGCGGCAGCCGCATCGGCAGCATGTAGGCGTTGATCGGCGGTCCACCCGCGTGGGCCACGAAGCTGGTGAAGCCGGCCATGCCGGTGAGGATGCCGCCCAGCCACTTCGGCGGGGGCGGGCTGTCCGGCTTGGGCGGGAACAGCAGGCGCTGGGCGAGGAAGCCGAGGGTGAACACGCCGGTGATGCCGGCGACCAGCCGCACGTCGAGGAGGCGGAACGACAAGGTGCCAACCACCACGCCGGCCAGACCCGCGGGCAGCAGGAAGCCGAGCAGGCGGAGGTCGACATGCCGGCGGAAGGCGGCGATGCCGATCGCGTCCATCACCAGCAGGATGGGCATGAGGATGGCCGCGGCTTGCGGCACCGTCACCACCATGGCCATCATCGGGACGGCCAGCGCGCCGAAGCCCGAAGCGAAGCCGCTCTTGCCCAGGCCGAGCAGCAGCACCGCGGGGATGGAGACGGCGTAGAACTGCCAGTCGGTGATCAGGGGGAAATCCAAGCGCGCATTGTCGCCTGCCGCGGCTGGCGCGATGGCTCGCGGACCGGCACCCCGGGACCCGGGCCGGCGCCCCACCCCGCCTCGCGTCGCGGAGGGCGGGAAGGCCTGGCCTCAGCCCACGCGCTTCTTCAGCGCCTGCAGCGCCAGCAGCAGGTCGCCGATGAACTTCGCCGTGGTCTCGTCGGTCAGTTCGCCTTGCGCATCGAACTTGGTCTGCGCGTTGCCGATGAACACTTCCGGCTTGTTGACGGTGAAGGTGTTCATGTAGACCAGGATCTTGCGCAGGTCGTACTGGCCGCGCGCCGTGCCCAGCGGGCCGCCGCTGGCGCCCATGATGGCCACGACCTTGCCCTCGAAGGGCGGCTCGGGCGGGCGCGACAGCCAGTCCAGCGTGTTCTTCAGCACGCCGGGCACCGAGAAGTTGTACTCGGGCGAGACCAGCAGCACCGCGTCGGCCGCGCGCACCTTCGCCTTGAGCTCGGCCACGGCGGCCGGCTCGCCGGCCTGGCGCACGTCGTCGTTGTACAGGGGGATGGCGGAGATGTCCGCGATCTCGATTTCCATGCCTTGCGGCGCCAGCTTCCGGGCGGCGCGCAGCGCCATGGCGTTGTAGGAGCCGGCACGCAGGCTGCCGGAGATGCCCAGGACTTTCATCGTTGCTTCGCTTTCCTCGTTTTCATTCGTCCCGGCCGTCCTTCACCGCTGCAAGGGACCGCCGGCCAACCAGCGCTGGCCGCGCGCGTACAGCGCCTCGACCTGCGCGCCCTTGAGCATGGGCATGTCCATTTTGACCCGGTAGCCGATGCGCGTCTGGATGTAGGCCAGGTGGCGGTAGCCCTCGGGCATGGTGGCCAGGAGCTCCTGGTCCAGTTTCAGCTGCACCTGCGGCCCGAGGTCCACCGGGTCGATGCGGTCCTTCTCGTAGATCGGCTGGCGGTGCAGCAGCTTCCAGGCGCCCTCGTGCCGGGTGATGAAGTCGTAGAAGCGGCCGGTGCACACCACGTCGCACAGCACCGGCCCGTGGACGCCCTCGACCAGGCCGCGCTGCGAGATCGTCATCTTGGTCTGGGCGATCGCGCGGTCACCATCCACCTCGATCGCCGAGCCGCCAAGGAAGTGCAGGATGCTCACCCCCTTGCTCCAGCCCTCCTGCGTGACGCGGACGAACTCCCGCCACGGGCCCTGGAACCAGGTGGCCATCATCACGCCGTCGGGATGCCACACGGTGGCGAAGCGCTGCCAGTCGCCGGCATCGCGCCACACCGCCCAGCGCTCCACCAGCTCGCGGATCAGCAACCTGTCCTGCATGTCGTCGGCCATCTCGTCTCCCGTGTGCGCACGCCGCCGGCGGGCGCGCCGACCTCGCCTGGGCCGACTCTAGCGCCGCTCGCCGGGCGTCAAAGCGGGCGCGGGACAAATGAGTTTTCCGCGCCGCGCAACAACGCGGCGTTACCCTCGCCGCATGGAGACTCTTCGCACCGACGTGCTGGTGGCCGGCGGCGGGCCCTGCGGCCTGATGCTGGCCAACGAATTGGGGCGGCGCGGCATCGGCACCCTGGTGGTCGACGCCAAGCCGTCCACCGCCTTCAACCCGCAGGCCAATGCCACGCAGGCGCGCACCATGGAGCACTTCCGCCGGCTCGGTTTCGCCGACGCGGTGCGCGCCCAGGGCCTGCCGCCGGACCATCCGACCGACATCGCCTACTTCACGCGCTTCACCGGCCACGAGCTGGCGCGCCTGACCCTGCCGACCGCGGCCGAGGCGGTGCGCCAGGTGCGCACGCTGGGCGGCTCGTGGTCGGCGGCGGAACTGCCGCACCGCGTGTCGCAGAAGTTCGTCGAGGCGGTGCTGCGGGGCGAGGCGCAGCGGCATGCCTGCAACGACGTGCGCTTCGGCTGGAAGCTCGAGTCCTTCGACGACACGGGCAGCGGGGTGCAGGCGGTGGTCGCGCCGGTGGCGGGCGGCGCGCCGGTGCAGGTGCGCTCGCGCTACCTCGTCGGCGCCGACGGTCCGCGCAGCCTGGTGCGCTCCACCCTGGGCATTCCCTGGGGCGGCCACAGCGGCGTGCGGCGCGACTTCATGGGCGGGCAGATGTTCGCGGTGTACCTGCGCGCGCCCGGCTTCTACGACGTGTTCCCGCATGCCCGCGCCTGGATGTATGTCTCGGTCAATCACCGGCGGCGCGCCTTCATGGCTTCGGTCGACGGGCGCGCGGAGTTCGCCTTCCATGCCGCCGTGCATCCCGGCGAGGACGCCGACGCCTGGACCGAGGCCGATGCGCGCCGCGTGTTCCACGAGGCGCTCGGACGCGAGATCCCGCTGGAGATCCTCTCGTTCGGCACCTGGACGGCCGGGCATTCGCTGGTGGCGCAGGCGTTCCGGCGCGGCAATGTGTTGATCGCCGGCGACGCGGCGCACCTGTTCACGCCGACCGGCGGGCTGGGCTACAACACGGCCGTGGAGGACGCGGTGAACCTCGGCTGGAAGCTGGCCAGCGTGCTGCGCGGCACCAGCGATGCGCGGCTGCTGGACTCCTACGAACTCGAACGCAAGCCGCTGGCCGAGCGCAACACCGCCTATGCGCGGCGCTTCGCCGACTCGGTCGGGCTGTTCGCGGCCTTGCCGGCGCTGGAAGAGGACGGCGCGGCGGGCGATGCGGCGCGCGCCGAGGCCTCGGCCGTCCTCAACGCCCACGTCCGGCTGGAATTCAACATCCCCGGGGTCACCTTCGGCGGCCGCTACGACGGCTCGCCGCTGGTCATCGCCGACGGCACGCAGGCGCCGCCGGACGAGCCGAATGCGTACGTACCGACGGCCTGCCCGGGCGGTCGCCCGCCGCATGCGTGGCTGGAGAATGGGCGCTCGCTGTTCGACACCTTCCACCGGGAGTGGACCCTGCTGGTGCTGGATGACGGCGATGCCGGCGCCTTCGTCGACGCGGCGCGTGCGCTCGGCCTGGACCTGCAGGTCCTGCGGCATGCGGTGCCGAAGTTGCGGACCCTGTACGCGGCGCCGATGGCCTTGATCCGGCCGGACCAGATCGTGGCCTGGCGTGGCCAGGATGGGACGGCCGCGCAGCAGGTGCTGCGGCAGGCGGCGGGCATCGGCGCGTGAGGCGGCCGGCGCATGGC
>JAEZKX010000183.1 GCA_023436025.1 Pseudomonadota bacterium
GCCTTGCGTCGCGCGATCCTAGGCGCGCAGCCCGACGGCGTGTAGGCCTGTGGCGGCGCGCGGGGTCAGCCGCCGAGGAGGACGGCGAGTCCGCCTTCGGGTTCGAAGTGGTCGTTGCGCCAGCACAGCCGCGTCGGGCCGGGCAGCAGCTGTTCGCGCAGGGGGTGGCCGGGGTCGCCGGGGTAGCACAGCACCCGCTGGCCGTCGATGTCGAGCGGCTGCGGTTCGATGCACGGCGGCGGGTTGGCGCGCGCCGACGCCAGCACGCTGGCGACATCGCGGTGTCGTGCCAGGTGGGCCAGGCTCATCACCTGCGGCGGCGCCAGCTCGATCGCGCGGTCCATGTAGCGCCGCAGGGCTTCGGCGGGCGCAAGCCACGCACTGGCGGTGGCTTCGTGGCTGTCGTGGCCGGCGTCCTGGCCCGCCGGCACCGCCGCGACGAAGAAGCGCGCATCGAAGCGCTTGCGGCTCACGCTGCGCAGCATGGGCGTGATCCAGCGCGACCAGGGATGCAAGGCGCCCACGTGCAGCAGGGGCGCGCGCGGCCCCAGCAGCTCGCAGAAGCGCCGTCCGCCGCGCAGCTGCGCCCAGGCGGCGCGTGCATCGGCCGGGGCCAGGTCGGCGAACAGCACGCCGGTTTCCTCGAACACCTCGCGGACCGCGGCCACGAACAGCGCACCGGCGCTGCGCGGCTGCAGGCCCGGCTCGCCCAGGCGGTCGCGCAGCGTGGCCTCCGGCGTGTCGAGGCGGGGGATCCAGTCGGCGTCTTCCGGGTCGACCTTGCCGCCGGGGAAGACGTGGGCGCCGCCCAGCACCTGCGAATCCGCGTGCCGGCGCAGCAGGAAGACTTCGAGCCCGCCCGGGCCGTCGCGCAGCAGCACCACCGTGGCCGATGGCAGGGGCGCCATCTCGTTGCGTTCCGTGATCAGTTCCACCCGACGAGGCTAGCAGATATGCTCGCGCGCATGCCCGACTTCAGCGAAGCCATCTCCTATGCCCAGGCGCACGAAGTGCCCTGGCCGCGCGACCCGCAGTCCGACCCGGACCGTTGGGGTGTCCACCATGCCGACCCGGCGCCCTACAACCGCCTGCGCGGGCCGGTGCACGCCCGCGCCGGCGTGTCGGGGGTCATCCGCGTGGGCGGCCAGGAGGTGGCCGCCTGGGGCGAGGCCGACCGGCCCGAGCTCACCTTCAGCGTGGCCAAGACCTACCTCGCCCTCTTGGCCGGCGTGGCCCATGCCCGCGGCCTGCTGCCCGATCCGCATCAGCCGGTGGCCGCGCTTCTGCCAGGCATCGGTTTCGACGACGCCCACAACCGCGCCGTGACCTGGGCCCATCTCCTGGAGCAGACCAGCGAATGGCAGGGCACCTGCTTCGGCCTGCCCGACCAAGTCGAACACAACCGCCGGGTCGAGTACGACCCCAAGCCGCCACAGGGGCCCAAGGGCGAGGCCCGCGTGCTGCAGGCGCCCGGCAGCTACTGGGAATACAACGACGTGCGCATCAACCAGTTCGCGCTGGCGCTGCTGCACCTGTTCCGGCGGCCCTTGCCGGAGGTCTTCCTCGAAGCGGTGTTGCAGCCGCTGGGCGGCGGCGCGGGCTTCCGTTGGGACGGCTACGACGACGCATGGGTCGAGATCGACGGCCGCCGCATGCAGTCGGTACCGGGCGGCACCCACTGGGGCGGCGGCGTTTCCATCAGCGCCCGCGACCAGGCGCGCATCGGCCAGTTGTTGCTGGACGGCGGCGCGCACCAGGGGCGCCAGCTGGTGCCGCGGGCCTGGGTCGAGCGCATGCAGCAGCCAGGCGCCATCGCCCCCTTCTACGGCTGGCTCACCTGGCTCAACCGCGACGGCCGCATGTTCGCCGATGCCTCGCGCGAGAGCTGGTTCCTGGTGGGTGCGGGCGGGCACACCACCTGGATCGATCCGGCGCATGGCGCCGTGGTGGTGAGCCGCTGGCTGGATCCGGCGCGGGCGCCGGGATTCGTGGCGCGCGTGGCCAAGGTGCTCGCGGCGTAGCGTCGGCGCGGCGGGCGCGGCCGCCCTGGCAGGTTGCGGGCAGGGTGTCGTCGCCGTCGTTGCCGGCTCCGCTGGCAGCACCCGCGCCCGAGCGCGCCTGGGTGCGGCGCAGGCCTTGCACGCAAGCGGCGAGGAACCGGGCTTCGTCGGGAACCCGGCCGACGCGCCGCCTTGCCGCGCGCCTACCCGCTCCCTGCGACGGCCGCGGTGGAATCGAGGCTCCATGAGGAGAACGCCATGCTGATTCGCTGCATCGCCCTGGTCGCCACGCTTGCCCTGGGCGCCTGCACCACCGCGCCGGCGCCGCAGGCCCAGGCCGAACCCTGGAACGGCGGCATCTGGAACAGCGTCCTGGGCTACCACGGCCCGGCCAATGCCACCGTGGCCGGCGGTCCGGCGCGCTGAACGGCCACGGCCGCTGGCCGGTGCCGGCTCGCTGCGCCAGAATGCGGCGATGAGCAACGCGGATCTGTCCCAGGGCGTGGCCTACCAGCGCGGGAGCTATCTTCCCATCGCGCAGGCCGCGGTGCCGCTCACCGATTGGGGCTTTCTGCGCTCCGACGCGGCTTACGACGTGGTCACCGTCTGGGACGGCGCCTTCTTCCGCCTCGACGTGCACCTGGAGCGCTTCTTCCGCAGCTGCAAGCGCTTTCGGCTCGACCCGGGCCGCTCGCCGGACGAGGTCGCCGGGGTGCTGGAGGAATGCGTGCGCCGCGCCGGCCTGCGCAGCGCCTATGTCGAGATGCTGTGCACCCGCGGCCAGCCGCCCTGGGGTTCGCGCGACCCGCGCCAGGCCGTCAACCAGTTCCATGCCTTCGCCGTGCCTTTCGTCTGGATCGCCAACGAGGAGCAGCGCCGGCGCGGCCTGGACGTGATGGTGAGTCCGGTGCAGCGCATTCCGCCGGCGAGCGTGGATCCGACGGCCAAGAACTACCACTGGAACGACATGACCATGGGCTTGTTCGAGGCCTTGGATGCCGGTCACGACACCGTGCTGCTCACCGACGGTGCCGGCAACGTGGTGGAAGGTCCGGGCTTCAACGTGTTCGCCGTGCGCGCAGGGCGCCTGGTCACGCCGCGCGATGGCGTGCTGGAAGGCGTGACGCGGCGCACCGTGATCGAGATCGCCGGCACGCTGGGCATTCCGGTGGAGCTGCGGCCCTTGCCGGCGCAGCAGTTGCGCGCCGCCGACGAGGTGTTCCTCAGTTCTTCCGGCGGCGGGGTGCTGCCCGTCGCGCGCGTGGACGGGAAACCGGTGGGCGGCGCGGTCCCGGGGCCGGTGACGCAGCGCCTGCTGCAGGCCTACTGGGACTGGCACCGCGACCCGCGCTACGCGACGCCGGTGCGCTACTGAGCGCCGCGTGTGCAGCGCCGCTGCCCACGCACGATCCCCAGGCTCAGGCCTGCGGCGGGGTCACGCCTTCCAGCGCATCGGGGTCGCGGCGGATGGTGTCGCGCGCGCGGTGCTCGCGGCGATCCAGCTTGCCGAAGGCATGGTCCAGCGCGTGGGCGAGCTTGTCGCAGGCGCCGCGGAAGGCCAGGTTCTGGTCCGGCGCATAGTTGGTGACGGCGATCGGTGCGCGTCCGTTCACCCGCGCTTCCATCATGCAGCGCTTGTCGATGCCGCCCTTGGCCGCGTGGTTCTCGTCGGTCATCTGCACTTCGATGCTGGTGAGGTCCTGGTCGAAGCGCGCCAGCTGTTCGTTGAGGTAGTCGGAGGCCCAGGCCTCGAGCGTTTCCTTGTTGTCGATGTCGTTGCTGGTGTTGACTTGGACTTTGATCATGCGGGATTCCTTTCGCTCTTGCGTTCACTCTGCGGTCGGGCCGCAGTGCAGGCAAGTCGGAACCCTTTGATTGCCGTGTCGGACACGGCCGGCCAATGCGGGCTGCCGGTATGCTCGGGGCGACAAGGAGAAACCCCCATGGCCGCGCTTGAAACCCTGGAAGCCGAATCGGGCCCCAACCCCACCGCCACCCTCATCATCCTGCATGGCCTCGGTGCCGACGGCAACGACTTCGTGCCGATCGCGCAGGAGCTCGATCTCGACGCCGTCGGCCCGGTGCGCTTCGTCTTCCCGCATGCACCCATCCAGCCGGTGACCATCAACGGCGGCTACCGCATGCGCGCCTGGTACGACATCCTCGGCGGTGAAGCCAGCGGCGGCCGGCAGGACGAGGCCGGCCTGCGCCGCTCGCAGCAACTGGTCGAGGCGCTGCTGGAGCGCGAGCAGCAGCGCGGCGTGCCGTCCGAACGGATCGTGCTGGCCGGCTTCTCGCAAGGCTGCGCCATGTCGCTGCTGACCGGGCTGCGGTACCCGGAACGCCTCGGCGGCATCGTCGGCCTGTCGGGCTACCTGCCGCTGGCGGAGCTGACTGCGGCCGAACGCAGCGCGGCCAACCGCGACGTCCCCATCTTCCTGGCCCACGGCTGGCAGGACGAAGTCATCGCCTTCGACCGCGCCCAGGCCACGGCCCAGGCGCTGCGGGAGATGGGCTATCCGGTGGAGTGGCACGAATACCCCGTCGGCCATTCCGTGTGCATGGAGGAGGTGGCCGAGCTCAACGCCTGGCTGCTGCGGGTGCTCGGGGCCGGGTCCGCGGCCTCCTGACAAACCCGCGCACGGCGGCGCCCGCAGGCGGCCACAATGGCCGCATCCGACACGAGGAGACCGCCGTTGAACGCTCCTTCCGCGACCGCCACGCTCATGGCCGGCGCCGACTACCGCGAGTCGCTGCGCCGCCTGCGTCCCCGGGTCTTCATCGACGGCCGGCGCGTGGAATCGGTCGCGGACGAGCCCGCGCTGCAGCCGGGCATCAACGCCGTCGCCCTGACCTACGACCGCGCACTCGATCCGGCCGCGGCGCCGCTCATGACCGCCGTGCAGCACACCAGCGGCAAGCGCGTCAACCGCTTCACCCACATCAACATGAGCGCGGGCGACCTCCTGAACAAGCTGGAGGCGGTGCGCCTGGTCTGCCAGGAGACGGGCTGCGCGCAGCGCTATCTCACGCAGGACGCGCTGAACGCCATCGGCCAGGTGGCCGCGCGCATCGACGACGCGAAAGGCACGCGCGCGCACCGCGAGCGCTTCCTCGCCTACCTGCACCGCGTGCAGGACCAGGACCTGACGCTCGGCGTCGCCATGACCGATGCCAAGGGCGACCGCAGCCGGCGCCCGCACGAGCAGGCCAACGCCGACAGCTACGTGCACGTCGTGGAGCGCAATGGCAAGGGCATCGTGATCTCGGGCACCAAGGCCATCGTGACCGGCGCGCCCTACATGCACGAACTGCTGGTCATGCCCTGCCGCAACATGGGCGAGGCCGACGCCGATTTCGCCGTGTGCTGCGCGGTGCCGGTGGATGCGCCGGGCCTGACCATCGTCGCGCGCCCGGCCGGCCGCCCCGGCGAAAAGGTGGAGCACGGCGAGGCGCTGTTCTCGCGCAAGTACGGCCAGAGCACCGGCGTGTGCCTGTTCGACCGCGTGTTCGTGCCCTGGGAGCAGGTGTTCTATGCGGGCGAGTGGGAGCACAGCGGCCACCTTACCTACAGCTATGCCACGCACCACCGCCACACCTGCGTGGCGGCGCGCGCGGGCTTCGGCGACCTCCTGATCGGCGCCGGTGCGCTGATGTGCGAGGCCAACGGCTTCGACCCAGGCCTGGAGTCGCACCTGCGCGAGCAGATGGTGGAGCTGATCAAGATCGTCGAGGGCTTCTACGCCTGCGGCGTGGCCGCCAGCGTCTACGGCAAGGCCGACCCGCACAGCGCGATCTTCATGCCCGACCCCATGTTCTCCAACGTCGGCAAGCTGCTGATGGCCACGCAGATCTACGACATGCACCGCGTCGCGCACTACGTCAGCGGCGGGCTGGTGGTCACGCTGCCGGGGCCGGACGAAGACCACAACCCCGAGACCGGCGCCAGGCTGGCGGAGGTGCTGCAGGCCAATCCGGCCGTACCGTACGACAAGCGCATCGAGACGGCGCGCTTCATCGAGGACCTCACCGCCGGCTACCAGGGCGGCTGGTACAGCCTGATCAGCCTGCATGGCGGCGGCTCGCCGGCGGCGATGAAGCAGGAGATCTGGCGCCACTATCCGGTGGGCAGCAAGGTGGAACTGGTGGAGCGACTGCTGGAGCGCGGCGCGCTGCACGACCCGGACCGCCCGATCACGCGCAACCGCCAGCCCGGCAAGTGCTGCGACAAGGGCTGCACCGCGCCCGGCGCACCCGTGATGGTGGACCTGCCGGACGCGCGGCCATGAGGGCGCGGCCTTGCGGGTAGATCCGCGGCGACGGCCTGGCCTGGCCGTCGGCGGGCGGCGCCGGTGGACCGGCGCCAGCAGGTTTTGCGCAAAGGTGTTACCTTCGCCCGAAATCGAAGTTACAGCGACCCGACGGCGTCCCACCCAAAGAACATGAGCAACCTGGAACACGCCTTGAGCACGCTTGCGCCCGCGCGCCTGCAAGGCATCCGCCGCGGCCTCGAGAAGGAGAGCCTGCGCGCCACGCCCGGCGGCGCGCTGGCGCTGACCCCGCATCCGGCCGCGCTGGGCGCGGCCCTGACGCACCCCAACATCACCACCGACTACAGCGAATCGCAGCTGGAGCTGATCACGGGCGTGCACGCCAGCGTCGAGCAGTGCCTGGAGGAGCTGACGCAGGTCCACCAGTACGTCTATCGCGCGCTCGGTGACGAGATGCTGTGGGTCAGCAGCATGCCCTGCACCCTGCCGGCCGACGAGACCATCCCCATCGGGCGCTACGGCGCCTCCAATGTCGGCCGCGCCAAGAGTGTCTACCGCATGGGCCTGGCGCACCGCTACGGCCGGCGCATGCAGTGCATCTCGGGCATCCACTACAACTGGTCGCTGCCCGGCGTGAGCGATGCCCAGTATTTCGGCCTGATCCGCAACTTCCGCCGGCACGCCTTCCTGCTGCTGTACCTGTTCGGCGCGTCGCCGGCGGCCTGCGCCAGCTTCGTCGCCGGCCGTCCGCACGAGCTGCAGGCGCTGTCGCCCACCACCGTGTACATGCCCTATGGGACGTCGCTGCGCATGGGACGCCTGGGCTACCAGAGCGATGCCCAGTCCAGCCTGGCCGTCAGCTACAACAGCCTGGAGGGCTATGCCGCCTCGTTGCACGACGCGCTGACCCGGCCCTATCCGGCCTACGAGGCGATCGGCATCGTCAACCCGGGCGGCGAGTACAACCAGCTGGCCACCAGCCTGCTGCAGATCGAGAACGAGTTCTACGGCACCATCCGCCCCAAGCGCGTCATCCGCCCCGGCGAGCGCCCGCTGCACGCGCTGCGCGAGCGCGGCGTCGAGTACGTGGAGGTGCGGCTGATGGACCTGGACCCCTTCGTGCCCATCGGCATCAAGGCCCAGACGCTGCGCTTCCTCGACGTCTTCCTGCTGCACTGCCTGCTGGCCGACAGCCCGGCCGACACGCCGCAGGAGATCGCCGCGCTGGGCCGCAACCAGCACCGCACCGCCGCTTTCGGGCGCGAGCCGGGCCTGCTGCTAGAGCGCGGCGGCCGCGAGGTGGCGCTGACGGAATGGGGCGCCGAGATCGTCGCCGAGTGCGCGCCCATCGCCGCCCAGCTGGACCGGGTGCACGAGACCACCGACTACTCCGACGCGTTGCGCGCGGCCGAGGCGCTGTTGCAGAACCCGGAGATGCTGCCGTCGGCGCGCGTGCTGGCCGCCATGGCGCGCGAGCACGACAACGCGTTCTCGGCCTTCACCCGCGCCCAGTCCGAACAGGCCAAGGCCAAGCTGCTGAAGCTGCCCTTCCCGGGCAGCGTGCAGGCACGGCTGGATGCAGCGGCGCGCCAGTCGCTGCTGGACCAGGCGGCCGTGGAAGCCGCCGACACCATGCCTTTCGAGCAGTACCGGCAGCAGTACGTCTCGCCCGCGCGGCTGGGGCAGGGCACGGCGGCGGTGGCGCCGGCCC
>JAEZKX010000218.1 GCA_023436025.1 Pseudomonadota bacterium
GAGCTGCCGCGCCGTGCGCGCCAGCGCCAGCCGGGCTTCACGCGCGCCGCCGACGAACTGCGCTGGGACGGCACGCCCACGGCCGGCCGCCGCGTGCTGGTGCGCTGCGAACACGGCCTGGGCGACACGCTGCAGTTCATGCGCTTCCTGCCGCTGCTGCAGGCGCGCGAACTGCACTTCATGGTGCAACCGCAGCTGCTGCGCCTGCTGCGCGGCATGCCCGGCCTGGGCCAGGTGCGCGACTACTGGACCGATGCTGCGCTGCCGCCGCACGATGTGGACCTCGAGGTGATGGAGCTGGCCTATGCACTGCGGGCCACGGCGTCCTGCCTGCCGCCGCCCCCCTCGCAACTCGCGGCCGGGCTGCCCGCTGCGCCGCTGCAGCTGGCCGATGATGGCCGGCTGCGCGTCGGGCTGCTGTGGGCGGCCAGCGCCTGGGACGACAGCCGCTCCGTGCCGCTGGCGACACTGGCGCCGCTGTTCGCGCTGGAACAGGTGCGCTTCCACGCCCTGCAGCAAGGGGAGGCGGCCTGCGACCCGCTGCTGCGGCACTTCGACATCGCCCGGCTGTCGCCGTACACCGCCGAGGTGGCGGCTGCCGCCGCGGTCATGCTGAAGCTGGACCTGGTCCTCGGCATCGACGCGATGCCGGCCCACCTGGCGGCAACCCTCGGCCGGCCGACCTGGGTGCTGCTCAAGCACGACGCCGACTGGCGCTGGATGCGCGGGCGCACGGACTCGCCCTGGTATCCCGGGATGCGCCTGTTCCGCCAGCCGCGGCCGGGCGACTGGGAGGCGGTGGTCGATGCGGTCGCGGCCGCGCTCGTCAAGCTGGCGGCAGGCGTGCGTTCACCAGCCTGACCTGCTGCCAGTCCGCGCCCATGGCGATGATGCTCACCGACGCGGGCGCGATCTCGAAGCGCTCCAGGTGGTCGAGCGCGAGCCCCAGGCATTGCGCCACCAGGGCCTTGATGACGTCGCCGTGCGAAGCCACCAGCACATGCCCTTCGGGATACCGTTGCTGCCACGTCCGCAGTCCCGCCAGGCCGCGGCGCGGCACCGCGGCAAAGGGTTCGCCGCCGGGCGGCTGCGCGCTGCCGCGCCGTTCCACCCATTGCGTCCAGGCCTCGCCCTGCTGGCGCAAGGCGTCGAAGGTCGCGCCGGTCCAGGCGCCGAGGTCGATCTCGTCGAAGGCGGGGTCGGTGGTGACCGGCAGTGCGAAGCGGCGCGCCAGCGCCGCCACCGTCTCCTGCGTCCGTTGCTGCGGGCTGCTCACGATGGCGTCCAGCGGCCAGGGCCAGGCCTGCGCCAGCGCTTGCGCCTGCTGCAGCCCTTGCGCGTTGAGGCCCACGCCCGGCAAGCGCCCGGCCAAGCCGCGGCCCAGCCAGTCGTGGGCCGCGTGCCGCACCAGCAGGAAGGTGGTCACGCCAGGGCAGTGGCGGCGGCTTGCGGCGCGGACCGCGCGGCATGGCCGGCGTAGCGCCGCACCATGCGCGCGCAGAACTCGGCAAACTCCTCGGGAACCTGCGGCGCGCTCGTGTGGTGCGGCTGCAGTCCGCGGTGCTCGGGCGTGAAGCAGAAGGTGACGGTCACATCGAAGTCCTCCAGCGCCCGCATCTGGCGGTCGAACCAGGCATCGGCCGCGGGCCGAAAGCTGTCGGCCCAGCTGAGGCCGGTGCGCAGCTTGCGCACGCCCAGGCGCTTGAGCCAGCGTACGGCATCGTCGAGCCGGTGGTCTTCGAAGTGGAACCACTGGCAGATGCCCATGGCCGGCGTGTAGTCACTGAACAGGCGGCAGGCCAGCTTGGGCGTACCGTCCTCGCGCAGCAGGCCCATGTGGAAATGCCGGTAGTAGCTGGATCCTTCTGCTTCCCGGTGCCGGGTGGTCGCCGGCCAGGCCCGGGGCAGGTCGTACAGCGAGTACCAGTGGATACTGGGCACGCGCCCCAGCAGGAGTTCGGCCGTGCGCTTGAGGCCCCACTCCTGCACCTCCTCGGCACCGAAGGTGGATACGCCGACCTCGGTGACCCACACCGGCAGCCGGGTCACCGCCTCGATCTCGGCGATGCGCTCGGGCCAGGCGTGGATGGACCAGTGGTTCCAGTCCAGCGGAAAGCCGTGGACCGCCACCGCGTCGACGGCGTCCAGCACGCCTTGCGCCTCCAGGTTGCGGATGAAGCCTGGGTCGATCGGCGAAATGCCGCCCAGCACGCGGGTGAGGCCCGGCGACTCCCCCGCAACCGCCGCGCTCGCCAGCCTGACCATGGCGGCATAGCGCAGCCAGCCGGGGTCGATGTCCGGATCCCAGTGCGACTTGTTGTTCGGTTCGTTCCAGAGCTTGATGGCTTCGATCATGGTGCTCAGGTGTCCTTGTGCAGCAGGGCCAGGGCGTCGGCGCGGGTCTGCACCTCGGCCTCGCCGCGGATGAAGGCCTCGACGAGCTCGCGGGCCTCGTCGTCGGTGAATTGCAGCGGAGGCGACTTCATGTAGTAGGCCGATGGTCCGTTGAGCGCGCCGCCGATGCCGCGGTCGAGCGCGATCCTGGCGCATCGGATGGCATCGATCACCACGCCTGCCGAGTTGGGCGAGTCCCACACTTCCAGCTTGAGCTCGCAGGTGAGCGGGACCTTGCCGAAGCTGGTGCCCTCCATGCGGATGAAGGCGAATTTCCTGTCCTGCAACCAGGGCACGTAGTCGCTCGGTCCCACGTGCACGTCGCCCTCCTTCATGGGATGGCCGAGCTGGCTGGTGACGGCTTGCGTCTTGGAGATCTTCTTCGACTTCAAGCGCTCCCTTTCCAACATATTCAGGAAGTCGGTATTGCCACCGACATTGAGTTGGTAGGTCCGGTCGACCTGCACGCCGCGCTTGCGGAAGAGATCGGTGAGCATGCGGTGCACGATGGTCGCGCCCACCTGCGACTTGATGTCGTCACCGATGATGGGCAGCCTCCTCTGGGCGAAGCGCTTGTTCCAGTAGGGCTGGGAAGCGATGAAGACCGGAATGCAGTTGACGAACGCACAGCCGGCTTCGAGCACCTGCTCGACATACCACTTCGTCGCCATCTCGGAACCAACCGGCAGATAAGAAACGACGACGTCGGTCTTCGTCGCCTTGAGGATCCCTACGATGTCGTCCGTGCTAGCGGAGGATTTCGGGACCACGTCGTGCAGGTAGGTCCCCAGTCCGTCATGCGTCATGCCGCGCGCGACCGCCACGCCCAGATGCGGCACATCGGCGAAGCGGATGGTGTTGTTGGGCTCGGCATGGATGGCTTGCGAGAGGTCCAGGCCGACCTTGGCTGCGCTGACGTCGAAGGCGGCCGTGAACTCGATGTCCCTCGGGTGGTAGCCGCCGAGCTCGACGTGCATGAGTCCCGGGATGAAATCGTCGGCGCAGGCATCGCGGTAGAAGTGCACGCCCTGCACGAGCGAGGAAGCGCAGTTGCCCACGCCAATGATCGCGACCCTGATCTTTCCCATGGCGATTCTCCCTTGGTGACCAACTGCTTCAGCTGTCGCGCGTTGCGCGCAGGCCGGCGGTGGAGGAGCGGCATCGTACAGATTCAGAACTCGGCTGTGATGGTTTTCAATATTTGATTGCAAAGGCCCCCTTTCGCGCAGTGACGGTCCTAACATGAGGATTCATCCTCATGAAGAAGGTGGAACGATGCAGAAGGTGCTGATCACGGGAGGCGCAGGATTCATCGGCTCCCACCTGGCCGATGAACTTCTGGCGCACGGCTGGCAGGTCCGCGTGCTCGACGCGCTCGACCCGCAAGTGCACGGCGAAGCACGGCGGCGGCCCGACTACCTGCACGCCGACGTGGAACTCGTCGTCGGCGATGTCAACGACCGCGCCAAGGTCGATGCGGCGCTGCGGGGCGTCGATGCGGTGTTCCACCTCGCAGCCGCGGTCGGCGTGGGCCAGAGCATGTACGAGGTGGCCCACTACACACGCACCAACAACCTCGGCACCGCCGTCCTGCTCGAGGCGCTGATCGCACAGCCGGTGCAGCGCCTGGTGGTCGCCTCCAGCATGAGCCTCTATGGCGAGGGGCTCTACCGCGCACCGGACGGCAGCGCACGCATCGCCGGCGAACGCACGCTCGACCAGTTGCGGCGAGGCGCATGGGAGTTCACCGACGAGGACGGCAGCGTGCTGAAGCCCATGCCGACGCCCGAGACCAAGTTGCCCGCGCTGGCATCGGTGTACGCGCTGTCCAAGTTCGACCAGGAGCGCCTGTGCCTGCTGATCGGGCGGGCCTACGACATCCCCACGGTGGCGCTGCGCTTCTTCAACGCCTACGGTCCGCGCCAGGCGCTGTCCAATCCCTACACGGGCGTGCTGGCCATCTTCGCCGCGCGTTTCCTCAACGACAAACCGCCCGCGATCTTCGAGGACGGCCTGCAGCAGCGCGATTTCGTGAGCGTGCACGACCTGGTGCGCGGCTGCCGGCTGGCACTGGAGACGCCGGCGGCGGCCGGCGAGACCTTCAACATCGGCAGCGGCGAGCCGCGCACCGTGCTCGACGTCGCCGCGCGCCTGGCACGCGTGATGGGCAAGGAGCACATCCGCCCCGAGATACTGGGCAAGTACCGCATGGGCGACATCCGGCACTGCTACGCGGACATCTCCAAGGCCGGGCGCATGCTGGGCTATGCGCCGAAGGTGCGCATCGACGACGGCATGCTGGAACTGTCGGCATGGCTGGCCGGCCAGGCCGCGGTCGATCGCGTGGCTCAGGCCCGCGCCGAACTCAGTGCAAGGGGGCTCACGGTATGACGCAGGCCAGCACCACGCTCATCACCGGCGGGGCCGGCTTCATCGGCTCCAACCTCGCGCACCGCCTGCTGTCCCAGGGCCGGCGGGTGCGCGTGCTCGACAACCTGTCGCGCCCCGGCGTCGAGCAGAACCTGCAGTGGCTGCGCCAGGAGCATGGCGACCGCCTCGAGTTCGTGCGCGCCGACGTGCGCGACGCCGCCGCGGTGGCCCAGGCCGTGGCCGGCACCACGCAGGTGTTCCACTTCGCAGCCCAGGTGGCGGTGACCACCAGCCTGCAGGCGCCGCAGGAGGATTTCGCCATCAACGCGCTCGGCACGCTCAACGTGCTGGAGGCGGTACGCGCGCGGCCCGTGCCCCCCGCCGTGGTCCTGACCTCCACCAACAAGGTCTACGGCGGGCTGGAGGACCTGGCGCTGGCCGTCCAAGGCCAGCGCTACCTGCCGGTGGACGTGGCGGTCGCCGCCCGCGGCATCGGCGAGGCGCGCCCCCTGGACTTCCACAGCCCCTACGGCTGCTCCAAGGGGGCGGCCGACCAGTACGTGGCGGACTATGCGCGCAGCTACGGCCTGACGACCCTGGTGTTCCGCATGAGCTGCATCTACGGGCCACGCCAGTTCGGCACCGAAGACCAGGGCTGGGTCGCCCACTTCATCCTGCGGACGCTGCGCGGCGAACGCATCACGCTGTACGGCGACGGCATGCAGGTACGCGACGTCCTCTACGTCGACGACCTGGTCGACGCCTTCCTGCTGGCGGAGCAGCATGCGCCGCGCCTGGGTGGCCGGGCCTTCAACATGGGCGGTGGCCCGGCCAATGCCATCAGCCTGAACGAGCTCCTGGATCGCATCGCCGCGCTGCAGGGGCAGCGGCCGGGCATCGAGCACGACGCCTGGCGCACCGGAGACCAGCGCTACTACGTGTCCGACACGCACGCCTTCCAGGCCGAGACCGGCTGGCAGCCGCGCGTGTCGGCGCCCGAAGGCATCGCCCGCCTGTTCGACTGGCTGGCGGCGCGCCAGGGCCGCCGGCCGTCCGCGGC
>JAEZKX010000275.1 GCA_023436025.1 Pseudomonadota bacterium
GCGTAGACCGGCCGCTGGGCGAGCGCCGTCGCCGGCAGCCAGGCGGCCACGGCGGCCCCGCACAGCAGGCCCCCCATGCGCACGATGGCAGCGCGGGCGGTCATGCGCCGATGCCGCCCGGCGTCAGCTCTTGTTGCCGGCCTGCGGCAGCTTCTTCGCCTGCGCGAGGTGCTCGCGCAACACCGGCAGCGTCTTGTCGACGAAGCCCTTCAGCTCCGGGTCCTTGACGTCCTTGCTGGCGTCCTCGAACATCTTGATGTCCTTCTCGTGCGCCTTGATGCCGACCTCGCGCACGAAGTCGCGGTCGAACTCGGTGCCGTTCTTCTTGCCCAGCTTCTCGATGTCGTTGCGCAGCGCGCGCTTGGGCGCGGCCGGCAACTCGACGCCCTTGGCGTTGGCGAGCTTCACCAGCTCGTTGTTGGCGGCCGTGTGGTGGTCGACCAGCATGCTGGCGTAGCTCTTCACCTGTGGGTCGGTCGCCTTGCTGGCGGCCAGCTGCGCGGCCTGCACCTCGAACATGCCGCCGCTGGCGGCCTCCTCGATGAACTTGCGGTCTCCGCGGGCGATGTCGCTCTTGGCCGGCAGGTTGCGGGTGCCCGTGCCAGGTTGCGCCATCGGTGCCGACTGGCCGCCGGTGGCCGAGCTGCCCGTGCCCGGCTGCTGCGCCTGCGCGGCGCCGAACGAGAAGGCCAGCGCGACCAGCGCCGGGACGGCGGTGAAAGTTTTCTTCATGTCGTTCTCCCTGCAATGCGATCGGAAGGAAAGGACGGCGCCGCGCGCGGCGCCGTCCCCGGGGTGCTGACTTACCTGGACTTGGACGAGGACCCGCTGCCGCTGCTGCCCGAGCCGGTGCTGCTGGTGGCGGTGCTGCCGCCGCCGGTGCTGGTGGAGGAAGCGCTCAGGCTGCCGGGATTGGCGCTGCCGCCGCTCATGGTGGTGCCGGCGCTGCCCATGCCGCTGGGGCCGGCCAGGCTGCTGGAGCCGCTCTGCCCGGTGGAGCCGTAATTGCCACCGGCCGCGCTGCCCGCGCCCTGGCTGTCGCTGCCGGACTCGGGCACCAGCACGTTCTGCCCCTGGCCGCCGCTGCGGATGGCGCGCCAGGTGGTGAACTCGTCGCTGAACTTGCGGTAGCGTTCCTGGCGCCACGACTGGTAGTCGTTGTCCAGGTTGCGGATCTGCTCCTCGCGCCACTGGTGGTACTCGGGATCATGGTGGCCCTGGTGGCCGCCCTGCCCCTGGCCGCCGCCGTAGCCGCTGGCGTAGCCGCCGCCGTACTGCCCGCCACCATAGCCCTGGCCACCGGAGCCTTGGTTACCGGAGCCTTGGTTACCGGAGCCCTGGCTGCCGTAGCCCTGGCTGCCGTAGCCCTGGCCACCGCCCATGCCTCCGCCCTGGCTGCCGTAACTGCCGCGGTTGTAGGTGTCGCCTTGGCCGCCGTAGCCTGGCTGGCTGTGGCCGCTGCCCCCCTGCCAGCCCTGCGCGCCGCCATAGCCGCCCTGGCCATAGCCGCCCTGGCCATAGACGGTGGCGCCGCCATGGCCACCGCCGCCCTCGCCGTAACCACCGCCGCCGTGGCCGTAGCTGCCACCGCCCATGCCGCTGCCCTGGCCGTAGCTGCCGTACTGGCCGCCGCCCTGGCCGCCGCTCCAGCTGCCCTGCTGGGCACCATGGCGGGCCCAGTCACCCTGGCTCGCCTGGCCGCCCCAGCTGCCCTGGCCGCCGCCGTAGCCTTGCGCGCCTCCGCCGCCGGGACCGCCGCCATAGCCGCTGCCTGCGCCGAAGCTGCCGCTGCCCTGTCCATAGTGGCCGGCGGCACCACCGAAGCCCGAGGACTGCATGCCGGCCGCGTTGCGGCCGCCACCGCCGAACTCGCCCCCGTAGGTTTCGCCGCGGCCCCAGCTGCCCTGGCCGCCGCCGGACTCACCGCCGGGGGAACCGCGGCCGAAGCCATGGCCTTCGCCGCCATAGCCGCCGTAGCCCGAGGACTGCTGCGCACCGAACTCGCTGCCGGAGCGCTGGCCCCAGCCGCCCTGCCCGCCTTGTCCCTGTCCGCCTTGTCCCTGTGATCCTTGCGATGCCTGTCCGCTCGGCCCGCCCTGCGTCGAACCATAGGCGCTGCCGTGCTGGCTGCCCCAGCCGCCGCGCGACTCGCTGCTGTTGCCGTGGCTGCGGTCCTGCTGCGCCTCGCCGCCGCCCCAGCGGCTCTGGCGGTCGCGCTCATCGTATTCACGAGAAGCCATCGTCTATCTCCTTTGGATGAAGTCGTCCTTGGTTCGCGGCGTTACGTGCGCCGTCGACTTCTTCACCTTAGGCCGGGCACCGGAATGACCCTGTCGGACAACATCCGCTGGCATGTAGGACTGCCCGGCGCTGGCGCGCAGACGGATGGGGCATGCGCAGGGCACGCGCACGGGCACAAAGGCATGGCCCGGGCGCGGTCCCATCGAGTTCGCGATGGCATCGGCATGGCCGGGGCGCGGCCATGGCGCAGGTGCGCGAAGCCGCGCGGCTAGTGTCGGTGGGCCAGGCCGCTGACGACGGTGACGAGCACGATGCCCGACAACAGCCAGGCGATCTGGGCCAGGGTCTCGCGCGCGCCCAGGCGCTTCTGCAGTTGCGGAATCAGGTCGGCCAGCGCGACGTAGACGAAGCTGCTGCTGGCCACCACCAGGAAGTACGGCAGGTAGTCGACCAGCTGGTCGACCAGCCACCAGCCGACCAGGCCGCCCAGGGGCGTGACCGCGCCGGCCAGCGACACCTTCACCAGCGCCGCGCGCCGGCTGCCGCTGGTCTGGCGCAGCACCGCCAGGTCGCCGATGTGGTGCGGCACTTCGTGCGCCAGCACGGCCAGGGCGGCGACGAACCCCAGCCGCGCATCGGCGGTGAAGGCCGAGGCGATCAGCACGCCGTCGCCGAAGCAGTGCACGCTGTCGCCGGTGAGCACCGCCCAGCCGCCGGAGCGGGGCGCGCGCCCGTTATCGTCATGCGGATGGTCGTGCGCATGGTGGTGGTCGTGCGCCCCGCCGTGCGCATGGCCCTGGTGGTGTTCGTGGCCGTGGTGCCAAAGCTCCGCCTTGTCCAGGAGGAAGAAGAACACCACGCCCACCAGCAGGGTGGCGAACAGCTCCTTGGCGCCGGCCTGGCTTTCCAGCGCCTCCGGCAGCAGGTGCATGAAGGCGGTGGCGAGCAGCGCGCCGGCGGCCAGGCTCAGGAGGTGCTGCTCTTTCAGGCCGCGCGGGCCCCAGCCCAGGCGCATGAGTCCGGCGGCGAGCCAGACGCTGCCGATGCCGGCGGCGAGCGTGGCGAGGAGGATGATGGCGACGGTGGTCACGGAAGGGAAAAGCCGCCCGGAGGGCGGCTCGTTGCGGCAGCGATCTTATCAACTGGGCACAATCGACGTCCCACCCCAAGGAGAGATGACGATGCCGACCATCCGCGTCGAGATGTTCGAGGGCCGCACGCCCGAACAGAAGAAGAACCTGGTGAAGGCCCTCACGCAGGCCTGCGTCGAGACGATCGGGGCCAAGCCCGAATCCGTGGACATCCTGCTGTTCGACATCAAGCCGGACAGCTGGGCCACCGGCGGCGAGCTGTGGTCGGAGAAGAAGAAATCATGAGGCGCGCCCTGGTCCTGGCCGCGGCGTTCGCCGCCGTGGCCTGCGCCCAGCAGCCCACGACGCCGGCGCCTGCAAGC
>JAEZKX010000308.1 GCA_023436025.1 Pseudomonadota bacterium
GCCTGGTTGGCGCAACCCATGATGGCATCGACCAGTTCCACCCAGCGCACGCCGGGGTTGCGCGCCACCAGCGCCTTGATGGCGACGGCCGCGAGGTCGTCGGGGCGCACGGAAGCCAGCGCGCCGCCATAGCGGCCGAAGGGGGTGCGGATGGCGTCGCAGATGAAGGCTTGGCGGGTCATGTCGTCTCCTTGATGTCTCAGGCCGCCGCGATCGGCAGCCCCACGAGTTGTTCGAGTTCCGCGTGCGACAGCCCGTCGACGGTGTCGACGAGCTTCAGGCCCTGCGGGGTGCATTCCAGCGTGGCGAGTTCGGTGTAGACGCGCTTGACGCAGCCGATGCCGGTGAGCGGATAGCTGCAACGCGCGACGATCTTGCTCTCGCCCTTCTTGGTCAGCAGGTCCATCATGACCCAGGTCTGCTTGGCGCCGATGGCCAGGTCCATCGCGCCACCGACCGCGGGAATGGCGCCGGGCTCGCCGGTGCTCCAGTTGGCCAGGTCGCCGGTGGCCGACACCTGGAAGGCGCCCAGCACGCAGATGTCCAGGTGGCCGCCGCGCATCATGGCGAAGGAGTCGGCATGGTGGAAATAGGCGCCGCCGGCAAGCAGCGTGACCGGCTGCTTGCCGGCGTTGATCAGGTCGTAGTCCTCGCTGCCGGCCGCCGGCGCCGGGCCCATGCCCAGGATGCCGTTCTCGCTCTGCAGGATCACCTCGCGCCCGGCCGGGATGTGGTTGGCCACCTGCGTGGGCATGCCGATGCCCAGGTTGACGTAGGCGCCGTCGTGGATGTCCTGCGCGACGCGCTTGGCCAGCTGTTCCTTGGTCCGCTTTTCGTAGGCCATGCTCAAGCCGCCTTCCTGAATCCGCCGGCCTGCGTGGCCACGCGCGGGATCTTCACGATCTTGCCGACGTAGATGCCCGGGGTGACGATGCGCTCGGGGTCGAGTTCGCCCAGCTCCTTCACCTCGAACACGCTGGCCACGGTGAGCTTGGCGGCGGTGGCCATCACCGGGCCAAAGTTGCGCGCCGCCTTGCGGTACACCAGGTTGCCCCAGCGGTCGCCGGCCTCGGCCTTGATCAGCGCCACGTCGCCGTGGATCGGGTACTCCAGCACGTACTGGCGGCCGCCGATCTCGCGCGTCTCCTTGCCCTTGGCCAACTCGGTGCCGAAGGCGGTGGGACAGTAGAAGGCGCCGATGCCGGCGCCGGCGGCGCGCATGCGCTCGGCCAGGGTGCCCTGCGGCACCAGCTCCAGTTCGATCCTGCCGCTGCGGTACAGCGCGTCGAAGACGTGGCTGTCGACCTGGCGCGGGAAGCTGCAGATGATCTTGCGCACCCGGCCGGTCTTCAGCAGCGCCGCCAGCCCGACGTCGCCGTTGCCGGCGTTGTTGTTCACCACGGTCAGGTCGCGCGCGCCCTGTTCGATGAGGCCGTCGATCAGCTCCGACGGAATGCCCGAGGTGCCGAAGCCGCCGATCAGGACGGTGGCGCCGTCGCGCACGCCGGCCAGCGCCTCGGCGACCGAAGCCGCGATCTTGTCGATCATGCAGGTCCTTTGTTCGATATGCGAACAAGTGTTCGTATAATGAATTCTACAGCGATGCCGCGAAATACCGATACCCCCAAGGATCCCAAGCCCGGCGACGGCTATGTGCAATCGTTCGCGCGCGGCCTGGAGGTGATCCGCTCCTTCAGCGAGGCCACGCCGCGGCAGACGCTGACCGAAGTCGCCGTCCGCACGGGCCTCACCCGCGCCGGCGCCCGGCGCATCCTGCTGACCCTGCAGACGCTGGGCTACGTCGCCAGCGACGGCCGCTACTTCACCCTGACGCCGCGCATCCTCGACCTGGGCTTCGCCTACCTGTCGTCCATGCCGATGTGGAACGTGGCCGAGCCGGTGATGGAAGCGCTGGTGGAGGAAGTCAAGGAGTCCTGCTCCGCCGCGGTGCTGGAAGGCCCGGACATCGTCTACGTGCTGCGCGTGTCCACCCGCAAGATCATGCGCAATGCGCTCGGGGTGGGCTCGCGCCTGCCGGCCTACTGCACGGCCCTCGGCCGCATGCTGCTGGCGGGCCTGCCCGACGAGGAGGTGCGGGAGTTGCTGCAGGCCAGCACGCTGGAGGCGCGCACCCGCAGCACGCTGGTGGAGGTCGACGCCATCCTCGCCAAGGTGCAGCAGGCCCGCCGCCAGGGCTGGTGCCTGGTCAACCAGGAACTCGAGGAAGGCCTGGTGTCCATCGCGGCGCCGGTGCACGACCGCGCCGGCCGCACCATCGCGGCGCTCAACATCAGCGGCCAGGCCAACCGCACGCCGCCGCGACAGATGCAGGACACCATGGTGCCCGCCCTGCGTGCGACCGCGCGGACCATCTCGGAACGGCTCGCCAGACCCTGAGCCGCGCCGCCGACGGACGTCGCAAACCCGTCCGTGCGGTCCCTTGCACTTTTCCTCGCGCGGCCTCGGGCCGGCTGGGCATGCCGCACGGCTCGCGGCCTGGCCGATGGCGCGTTCCAGGAGAGCGCGCCGTTCGGGTTCGCGGGGCTTCGCCAGGCGCGGCGCCGGTGTCCCCGCGGAGGCGACCCGCGAGATTCGATATCGGCCACGGACACAAGTCCGGCAACGGCGACGTGCCGTCGGCCTCGCGCGGCGGGAGTGATCCACTCCACCAGCGCCAGGCCGCATGGCGTCTTTCAGCCCAGCTCGCGCAAGCGCTTCTCCTGACGCCGCACCAGCAGCGCCAGGTCGGCCAGGTCGGCCGCCGACAGCACCGGACCCGGCTTGCGCACCATCGCCGAGGCGATCACGCCGCGCTCCTTCAGCAGATGCTTGCGCACCGCCAGGCCGACGCCGGCCTGCTGTTCGTAGCGCGCCAGCGGCAGGTAGGCGTCGAACAGGTCGTGGGCGCGCTCGCGGTCGCCGCGCGCGTGGGCCGCTACGACGTCGGTCATCATCTCCGGATAGGCGAAGCCGGTCATGGCGCCGTCGGCGCCACGCGCCAGCTCCTCCGGCAGGAACAGGCCGCCGCCGTTGCCGCACAGGATGGAAAAGCGCGGCAGTTCCCCGCGCTCGCTGGCGGCGCGGTAGGCCGCCACCTTGGCCAGGCCCGGCACCTCCTCGTGCTTGACCATCACGCAGTCGGACGCGTTCTTCAGGATGCGCAGCACGACGGCGCTGGACATCTGCACCCCGGTGGACACCGGATGGTCCTGCAGCACCCAGGGCACGCCGGGGCCGAGGGTCTCGCCAACCATCGCGAAGTAGGCGGCGATCTGGTCGTCGGTGCGCACCGTGGGCGGCGGCGCCACCATGACGCCGGCGGCGCCGAGGTCCATCACTGCCTTGGCCAGCTCGCCCATGGGGGCGAAGCCGGCGGCCGAGGCACCCACCACGACCGGGATGCGGCCGCCCACCCGCGCCAGCACCTGGCGCACGTACTGGCGCGACTCCTCCGCGGTGAGCTTGGTGGCCTCGCCCATGATGCCCAGCACGGTCAGCCCGCTGACGCCCTTTTCCAGGCAGAAGTCCACCATGCGGTCGGTGCTGGCGAGGTCCAGTGCACCGCTGTCGGTGAAGGGGGTGACGGTGATGAGGTAGACGCCCTTGGCGTCGCGGTCCAGCTTGTTCATGGCGCGCGGTGGGTTGGGGAACGCGCCGACGATACTGCAAGCGGCGTGCTAGGCTGGCGCATGTTCAATCCATCCCAGGAAGAGGTGCGCCGGTTCTTCTGCGGCGTCCATGCCAAGGCCCGCGCCGGCCAGGTGCTGGATGCGCTGGAGACGCTGGCCAGCGAGTGGCTGAAGGAGCACCCCGAATACGACCCCGACATGGCGGACGCGGAGGCGGCGGTCGCCCGCGTCTACGACGGCTCGGACGGCAGCAATCCGTTCCTGCACCTGTCCATGCACCTGTCCATCAGCGAGCAGTGCTCCATCGACCAGCCGCGCGGCATCCGGCAGGCGGTGGAGCTGCTGGCCGCACGCCGCAATTCGTTGCACGAAGCCCACCACGAGGCCATGGAGTGCCTGGGCCAGATGCTGTGGGAAAGCCAGCGCGCCGGGCGGCCGCCGGACGGCGACGCCTATGTCGAGTGCGTGCAGCGGCGCGCCACGCGCTAGGCACGCGCTCCCGGGATTTCCGCGCCAGGCGGCGCCCGGCCGGCTCGTCTTCGGCGACCGGCAAAAAAAACAGCGGCCCGCGGGCCGCTGTCTTTCGAGTCCTCGGGACCAGCCGCCCTCAGCGGAACCGGCTCTCGGGGATGGTGCGCAGGTCGCCGGGCAGCCCCGACATGTAGTTCGCCAGGGCCTTGAGTTCGGCGTTGGAGAACTGCTTGGCGATGGCGCCCATCACGCCGTTGTTGCGGCCGACGGCGGCGTTGTTCTCGGTCTTGTAGGCCTTCAGGGCCACGAACAGGTAGTCGGCGTGCTGGCCGGCGAGCTTGGGATAGGACGGGTCGATCGGAGTCGACATGTCGGCGCCGTGGCAGGAGGCGCAGGCGGCCTTGTTCAGGAGCGCGGCCACCTGGGGGCTGGGCGTGGCGCTGCCGCGGCCGGACGCCACCTTGGGGCCGCCGGCGCCGTGCTGCTCGTAGTAGGCGGCGATGTCGGCGATGTCCTGCTCGCTCAGGCTGTCGGCGATGCCGCGCATCGTCGGGTGCTTGCGGTCACCGGTCTTGTAGGCGTTGAGGGCGGCCGCGATGTACTTGGCGTTCTGGCCCGAGATCATCGGCACCTTGTGCACCTCGGGGAAACTCGCCTGGTAGCCCTTGATCCCGTGGCAGCCGACGCACATGGCCACCTTGGCCTCGAGCGACTTCGCATGGGTGGGCGACGGGGGCGCATCCGCCGGGGCGGACGGAACGGCGGGCGCTGCGGCCGGGGCCGAAGCGGCGGGAGTTTGCGCCTGGGCCAGGCCGGTCGCGCCAGCGACAGCAAGGGCAAAGAGCGTAGACAGCAACTTGTTCATTTTGCGCGCACAATCCGGACGAGGCCTGTTTCTTTCGATCAACCGGCGATTATATCGGGGGCTCCCCCGCCGCCATCCCCGCACCGACCCGATGAAATTCCAAGGATCCCAGAACTACGTCGCCACCCAGGACCTGATGCTCGCGGTCAACGCCGCCATCACCCTCAAACGCCCGCTGCTGGTCAAGGGCGAGCCGGGCACCGGCAAGACGATGCTGGCGGAGGAGGTGGCGCAGGCCCTGGGCATGCCGCTGCTGCAGTGGCACGTGAAGTCCACCACCAAGGCGCAGCAGGGCCTGTACGAGTACGACGCGGTCAGCCGCCTGCGCGACTCGCAGCTGGGCGACGAGAAGGTCAAGGACATCCACAACTACATCGTCAAGGGCGTGCTGTGGCAGGCCTTCACGGCGGACCAGCCGGTGGCGCTGCTGATCGACGAGATCGACAAGGCCGACATCGAATTCCCCAACGACCTGCTGCGCGAGCTCGATCGGATGGAGTTCTACGTCTACGAGACGCGCGAGCTGGTGAAGGCGCGGCACCGGCCGCTGGTGTTCATCACCTCCAACAACGAGAAGGAGCTGCCCGACGCCTTCCTGCGCCGCTGCTTCTTCCACTACATCAAGTTCCCCGACGCCGACACCATGCGGCGCATCGTCGACGTGCACTTCCCCGGCCTCAAGCAGGAACTGCTGGCGGCCGCGATGAAGACTTTCTACGACGTGCGCAACCTGCCCGGCCTGAAGAAGAAGCCCAGCACTTCCGAGCTGCTCGACTGGCTGAAGCTGCTGGTGGCCGAGGACATCCCGGTGGAGGCCCTGCAAAGCCGCGACGAGAAGGTGGCGGTGCCGCCGCTGGTCGGCGCGCTGCTGAAGAACGAACAGGACGTGACCCTGTTCGAGAAGCTCGTCTTCATGCAACGCCACAACCGCTGATGAACAAGTTGCTCGCCGAAGGCCTCACCGACGCGGTCGGCTTCCTGGCCGGCGGCCTGCTGGCCTTCGGGTTGGGCCGCCTGCTCGGCTGGGACATCTTCGCCGCCGGCGCCGACCTCGGCAGCCTGGGCGGCATCCTGCTGTGCGGCATTGGCGGCGGCGCCGGCGTGCAGCTCGCGCGCCGCTGGCGCGCCGCCCGCACGCGGGAGGAGTGATGCGCAGGCCCGAAC
>JAEZKX010000321.1 GCA_023436025.1 Pseudomonadota bacterium
CGCTCAGCGGCCAGCTCAATGCCGGCGTGGTGCGCGTGGCCGGCGTCCAGACCGACGCGCGCACCTGGCAGATCGGCCCGCTGGCGCTGACGCTGCCGGTGTTCGACGCCGGCCGCCGCGCCGCCGAAGAGGACGCCGCCGTGGGCCGCTACGAGGAAGCGGTGGCGCTGTACGCCGGCACCGTCCGCCGCGCGGTGCGCGAGGTCGAGGATGCGCTGGTCAACCTGGAGAGCGCCCGCGCCCGCAACGAGGACGCGCGCATCGCGGCCGAGGGCTACCGCGCCTCCTTCGCCGCCACCGAATCGCTCTACCGAAGTGGCCTGGGCAGCCTGATCGACGTGGAAGACCAGCGCCGCGTGGCCCTGGCCTCGGAGCAGGCCCTGGTCAACCTGCAGCGCGAACGCCTCGCCGCCTGGATCGCGCTGTACCGCGCGCTCGGCGGCGGCTGGGCGCGCCCCTGAACCCCTTGCGAAGAAGAAGAAAAGGAATCCCGTGACATCGCTCCGCGCACTCCCCCTCGCGCTCCTGCTGCCGGTGCTGCTGCTGGCCGGCTGCGGCAAGGAAGAAGAGAAGAAGGCTGCCGCCCGACCGGCGCTGACGGTGACCACCACGACGGCGCAGCAGACCATGATGCCGGTCACGCTGGCGGCCAACGGCAACCTCGCTGCCTGGCAGGAAGCCATCATCGGCGCCGAGACCAACGGCCTGCGCATCTCCGAGGTGCTGGTCAACGTCGGCGACCGCGTGCGGCGCGGCCAGGTTCTGGCCCGCTTTTCCTCCGACACGCTGCGCGCCGAGGCCGCGCAGGCCCGTGCCAGCCTGGCCGAGGCGGAGGCGAGTGCAGCCGAGGCGGCCAACAACGCGCAGCGCGCGCGCACGCTGCAGCAGACTGGCGCCATGAGCGCCTCGCAGATCAACCAGTACATCACCGCCGAAGCCACGGCCCGGGCCCGGGTGGAGGCGGCGCGCGCGGTGCTGCAGTCGCAGCAGGTGCGGCTGGAGCAGAGCGCGCTGCTCGCGCCCGACGACGGCGTCATCTCCGCGCGCAACGCCACCGTCGGCGCGGTGGTGGGCCCCGGCACCGAGCTGTTCCGCCTGATCCGCAAGGGCCGGCTGGAGTGGCGCGCCGAGGTCACCTCGTCCGAGCTGGGACGGCTGACGCCCGGCACCCAGGCCCTGGTCACCGCCGCCAGCGGCGCCCGGCTCGAAGGCCGCGTGCGCACCATCGGCCCGACGGTCGATCCGCAAAGCCGCATCGCGCTGGTCTACGTCGACGTCACGCCGCTGCCGGGTCCGGCCGCCGGCAGCGCGCGCGCCGGCATGTTCGCCCGCGGCGAGTTCGACCTCGGCGCGGTGCCGACGCTGACCGTGCCGCAGCAGGCGGTGGTGGTGCGCGAAGGCTTCAACTACGTGTTCCGCGTCAACCCGGACAACCGCGTGAGCCAGGTGAAGGTGGAGATCGGCCGCATCGCCGGCGACCGCCTGCAGGTCCTGTCGGGCCTGTCGCCCGACACCCGCATCGTGGCCAGCGGCGGCGGCTTCCTCAACGACGGCGACCTGGTGCGGGTGGCCGATGCGCCGGCGCCGGGCGCGGCCCGCGCCGCCTCGGCCCCGGCTGCCGCCGCCAGCGGAGGATCCACGCGATGATGAACGTCTCGGCCTGGTCGATCCGCAACCCGATCCCGGCGGTGATGCTGTTCGTGCTGCTCACCTTCGCCGGGCTCTACGCGTTCCGCGCCATGAAGGTGCAGAACTTCCCGGACATCGACCTGCCGACCGTCACCGTCTCCGCTTCGCTGCCGGGGGCGGCGCCGGCGCAGCTCGAGACCGAGGTCGCGCGCAAGCTCGAGAACTCCATCGCCACGGTGCAGGGCCTCAAGCACATCTACACCAAGGTGTCCGACGGCCTGGTGACGGTCACCGCCGAATTCCGGCTGGAGAAGCCGGTGCAGGAAGCGGTGGACGACGTGCGTTCCGCGGTGGCGCGGGTGCGCTCGGACCTGCCGGCCGACCTGCGTGACCCCATCGTCTCCAAGCTGGAGCTGGCCGGGCAGCCGGTGCTGGCCTTCACGGTCGCCGCGCAGGGCATGGACGACGAGGCGCTGTCCTGGTTCGTCGACAACGAGGTGTCGCGCAAGCTGCTGGCCGTACCTGGCGTGGGCGCGGTCAACCGCGTGGGCGGCGTGAGCCGCGAGGTGCGCGTGGCGCTCGACCCGCTGAAACTGCAGGCGCTGGGCGTGACCGCGGCCGACATCTCGCGCCAGCTGCGCCAGGTGCAGACGGAGAGCGCCGGCGGCCGCACCGACCTGGGCGGCTCCGAGCAGCCGGTGCGCACGCTGGCCACGGTGGGCACCGCGCGCGAGGTGGGACAGATCGAGATCGCCATCGCCGGCGGCCGCAGCGTGAAGCTGGAGGACGTGGCCGAGATCACGGACACCGTCGCCGACCCGCGCGCGGCCGCGCGCCTGGACGGCAAGCCGGTGGTCGGTTTCGAGGTGGCGCGCAGCCGCGGCGAGAGCGAGGTTGCGGTCGGCCAGGCGGTGAAGGCGGCGCTGGAGGAGCTCAAGGCGCAGCGGCCGCAGGTCGTGTTCACCCAGGCCTTCGACTTCGTGACGCCGGTGGAGGACGAGTACGACGCCTCGCTCAAGCTGCTGTACGAAGGCGCGGTGCTGGCGGTGCTGGTGGTGTGGCTGTTCCTGCGCGACTGGCGCGCCACCTTCGTCTCGGCGGTGGCACTGCCGATGTCGGTGATCCCGGCCTTCGCCGGCATGTACCTGCTGGGGTTCTCGATCAACGTGGTGACGCTGCTGGCGCTGTCGCTGGTGATCGGCATCCTGGTCGACGACGCGATCGTCGAGGTGGAGAACATCGTGCGCCACCTGCGCATGGGCAAGACGCCGTACGAGGCCGCCATGGAGGCGGCCGACGAGATCGGACTGGCGGTGATCGCCACCACCTTCACGCTGATCGCCGTGTTCCTGCCCACCGCCTTCATGGGCGGCGTGGCCGGCAAGTTCTTCAAGCAGTTTGGCTGGACCGCCTCGCTCGCGGTGTTCGCCTCGCTGGTGGTGGCGCGGGTGCTCACGCCGATGATGGCCGCCTACCTGCTCAAGCCCATGGCCCACGAGGAACGCGAGCCAGGCTGGCTGCGCGCCTACATGAAGGGCGTGCAGTGGAGCATGCGCCACCGCGGGCTCACCATGCTCGCGGCCACGCTGTTCTTCATCGGCTCGGTGCTGCTGATCCCGCTGCTGCCCACCGGCTTCATCCCGCCGGACGACAACTCGCAGACGCAGGTCTACCTGGAGCTGTCGCCTGGCGCCACGCTGAACCAGACCCTGGCCGTGGCCGAGCAGGCCCGGCAGGCGGTGTCGCGGGTGGCGCACGTCAAGAGCGTCTACACCACGGTGGGCGGCGGCAGCGCCGGTACCGACCCCTTCGCCGGCGGCGTGCCGGAGACGCGCAAGGCCACGCTGACCATCCAGCTCGCGCCGCGCGACGATCGCCCGCGCAAGCAGGGGATCGAGAACGAGATCCGCGCGGCCCTGGAAGGCCTGCCCGGCGTGCGCACCAAGGTCGGGCTGGGCGGCTCGGGCGAGAAGTACGTGCTGGCCCTGACCGGCGAAGACCCGCACCTGCTGCAGCAGGCCGCGCTGGCGGTGGAGAAGGACCTGCGCACCATCCCCGGCCTCGGGCAGGTGGCCTCGTCCGCGAGCCTGATCCGGCCCGAGGTGGTGGTGCGGCCCGACTTCGCCCGTGCGGCGGACCTGGGCGTGACCAGCCAGTCCATCGCCGACACGCTGCGCATCGCCACCGCCGGTGACTACGACGTGTCGCTGCCCAAGCTGAACCTCGCCCAGCGCCAGGTGCCCATCGTGGTCAAGCTCAACGATGCCGCGCGCCAGGACCTCAGCGTGCTGGAGCGGCTGACGGTGCCGGGCAAGAACGGGCCGGTGCTGCTGGGCCAGGTCGCGACGATCGAGCTCACCGGCGGGCCGGCCATCATCGACCGCTACGACCGCTCGCGCAATGTCAACTTCGAGGTGGAGCTGTCCGGCGCCGCGCTCGGCGACGTCGCGGCGGCGGTGCAGCAGTTGCCCGCCATCCGCAACCTGCCGCCCGGCGTGCGCATCGTGGAAATCGGCGATGCGGAGGTGATGGGCGAGCTGTTCGCGAGCTTCGGCCTGGCCATGCTGACCGGCCTGCTGTGCATCTACATCGTGCTGGTGCTGCTGTTCAAGGACTTCCTGCACCCGGTAACCATCCTCAGCGCCTTGCCGCTGTCGCTGGGCGGCGCCTTCGTGGGCCTGCTGCTGGCGCAGAAGAGCTTCTCGATGCCCTCGCTCATCGGCCTGCTCATGCTGATGGGCATCGCCACCAAGAACTCCATCCTGCTGGTGGAGTACGCCATCGTCGCGCGGCGTGACATGGGCATGTCACGCTTCGATGCGCTGCTGGACGCCTGCCACAAGCGGGCACGTCCCATCATCATGACCACCATCGCCATGGGCGCGGGCATGCTGCCGATCGCCATCGGCTGGGGCGCGGCCGACCCGAGCTTCCGCTCGCCCATGGCCATCGCCGTGATCGGCGGGCTGGTGACCTCCACGGTGCTGAGCCTGCTGGTGGTGCCGGTGGTGTTCATGTACGTGGACGACATCGAGCACTGGCTGCGCAAGCAGTTCCACAAGCTGCAGCGCAGGGGCAAGGAAGCACAGGCTTGAGGGTGTGCGGCGGCCGCGCAAGGCGGCTGCCGCGGTCGCCGGAGGGCGCGCTCCGGACGCCGGCGCGTCAACCCGCGCGGATGCGGCGCACCAGGGCGGTGGTCGAATAGCCGTCCACGAACGGAATCGCCAGCGCGCGGCCACCGTACGACTCCACCAGCGCGGTCTCGGCCAGCGTGCGCATGTCGTAGTCGCCGCCCTTGACGTACACCTGCGGCCGCAACTCCGCCAGCAGCTGCACCGGCGTGTCTTCGTCGAAGAAGGTCACCAGGCTCACCGAGGCGAGCGCCGCGATGACGATGGCGCGGTCGAGTTCCGCGTTCAGCGGCCGGTCCGGCCCCTTGCCAAGGCGCCGCGCGGACGCGTCGGTGTTGAGCGCCACCACCAGGCTGGCGCCCTGGGCCCGCGCCTGCGCCAGGTAGGTGACGTGGCCGCGGTGCAGCACGTCGAAGCATCCGTTGGTGAGCACCAGCGTCTCGCCGGCCTCCCGGAGCTTCGCGACCACCACCGGCAATTCGTCGACGGCGACAAAGCGCCCACTCATCGGCCGCGCCGCGCGGGGGACCGTGCCTGGCGCGTGTCCCGCGCGTTGGCGTTCTGGATCGCCTCCACGAGGTGCGGCTTCGGCCTCGAGGTGCGGCCGGTTACATCGAGGTCCTTCGCGACGTTCAGCAGGTGCTGCTTGCTGGCGTTGGCGTCCACGCCGCCGGCGGTGCGCTTCTGTGCCTGCCGATAACCGCCGCGCGCCTGCGCATCGCTCGGGCCCCGACCGCTCTTAGGCTGCCAACGGTCGCCCACCTTCTCGAAGGTGTGCTTCACCGCGGCGAAGGCGACGCGGTGCGCGCGTTCACCCTCGCCGTACTGCGAGACGGCGGCGTCGTGGGCCTTCGCGTAGGTCTCCTGCGCCTTACGGGGCGATCGCCGCAGCGTGCTCGGGATGTCGTCCTCCGTGGGCATCACGGCCTCCATTCCGTTGCGTCAGACGGTCAGGGCAACCTTGATCCAGCCGGGCTCCTGCCGGTCGAAGCGTTGGTAGGCGTCGAGCACCGCAGCCATGGGGACCGTCTCGGTCAGCACCGCAGCGGGCTCCACCTCCTTGCCCCGCGCAAGGGCGATGAGCTCGGGGATGTAGCGGCGGTGGTTGCAGTTGCCGGCCTTGATGGTGAGGTTGCGGTTCATCGCCAAGCCGAGCGGGAAGGACTCCATTGACGTCGGATAGACGCCGATGATGCCGAGGGTGCCGGCC
>JAEZKX010000358.1 GCA_023436025.1 Pseudomonadota bacterium
CCCGATGCCCAGGCCGCCGCCCGCGCCCGGGCGGCCGCCAAGGTCGACGCCGAACGCGCGGCCACCTTCGAGAAGGCGCGGCTGAAGCTGGAGAAGGACGCGCCCGCGGCGGTGGTTCCGCCGCCGCCGGCCACGGCCGCGGCTCAGCCCGTGCCGGCGAAGGCAGGCAGGGAAAAGACGGGTACGGGAAACGCCGGCAAGGAGAAGCCGGGCAAACCCAAGGACCCTGGCACCTTCACGGCCACGGTTCCTGGCAGCGGCAGGAAGAAGTAGCAGCGGGCGGTGCTGGGCAAGGCCTGCGCGGCGCGCGGACGGCGCAGCGCCCCGCCCTAGCCCTGGCCGCCGCCCGCCTGCGCCGTCAGGCGCTGGTACTTGCGGAACAAGGTCTCGCGGTCTTCCACCCGCGCCGGGTTGACCGGGATGCAGGCCACCGGACACACCTGCACGCACTGCGGCTCGTCGTGGTGGCCCACGCATTCGGTGCACTTGTCCGGGTCGATCTCGTAGATCTCGGGGCCGAGGAAGATCGCTTCGTTCGGGCACTCCGGCTCGCAGACATCGCAGTTGATGCACTCGTCGGTAATCATCAATGCCATGGCCTGGAAATCCCCGAATCAAGTTCTGGCATTATCCCCGCCTTCATGAGTTTGTTCCTCTTCAAGCGCCTGATCACCCTGATCGCCACGCTGGTAGGCACTTCGGTGGTGGTGTTCCTCGTACTGGAGATCCTTCCCGGCAACGCCGCCCAGCTGATGATGGGGCCCGACGCATCGCCCGAGGCGGTGGATGCGCTGGCGCTCAAGCTGGGCCTGGACCGTCCCCCCGGCGAACGCTACTGGGAATGGGTCACGGGCATGCTGCGCGGCGACCTCGGCCTCAGCTACGCCTACAGCACGCCGGTGGGCGAGCTGGTGCTCGAGCGCCTCAGCGTCACCGTGCCGCTGGCCATGATGGCCATGCTCCTGACCACGGTGCTGGCGCTGGCCGCCGGCATCTACGCCGCCTCGCGCCACAACAAGCTGGGCGACGTCGGCATCATGGGGCTGACGCAGGTCGGCATCGCCATCCCCAACTTCTGGTTCGCCATCCTGCTGATCCTGCTGTTCTCGGTGCACCTGGGCTGGTTCTCCGCCGGCGGCTTCCCGGGCTGGGACGAAGGCATCCTCGAGGGCGTGCGTGCCCTGCTGCTGCCGGCGCTGTCGCTGGCCGTGGTGCAGGCGGCCATCCTGGCGCGCATCACGCGTTCCGCCGTGCTGGAGGTGCTGCGCGAGGACTTCGTGCGCACCGCGCGCGCCAAGGGCGTGTCGCAGCGCGGCGCGCTGTGGGGCCATGTGCTGCGCAACGCGCTGATTCCGGTGATCACCATCATGGGCCTGCAGTTCGCCGAACTGCTGGCCGGCACCATCGTGGTGGAAAGCGTGTTCTACCTGCCCGGCCTCGGCCGCCTCATCTTCCAGTCCATCGCCAACCGCGACCTGATCGTGGTGCGCAACTGCGTCATGCTGCTGGCGGCGATGGTGGTCATCGTCAACTTCGTGGTGGACATCCTGTACGCCGTCATCGACCCGCGCGTGAAGGCGAGCGACATATGAGCGTCGCCGCGCAGCCCCAAGACGCGAAGGCCCCCTGGCGGGGCAGCGCACGATACGGAGTGGAAAGCGTGGGGGTTCACCCATGAGCGCCGTGCTGGACAACATGCCCCAATCGCCGTTGAAAGGCCCCGGCTTCTGGAAGCGGGCCTCGCGCCACCCCAGCTTCATGATCGGCCTGGTGCTGAGCCTGCTGCTGGTGTTCACCGCCGGCCTGTCCTTCGTCTGGACGCCGCACGATCCTTACGAGATCGACATGGGCCTGCGGCTGCGTTCGCCGGACGCCACCTACTGGCTGGGCACCGATCCATTCGGGCGCGACATCCTGTCGCTGCTGCTGGTGGGCGCGCGCGCCTCCATCATCGTCGGCGTGATCGCCGTGGGCATCGGCCTGGTGATCGGCACCGCCCTGGGCCTGCTGGCCTCGGCCAAGCGCGGCTGGGTCGAGGAAGCCATCATGCGCATCGCCGACTTCGGCTTCGCCTTCCCGGCGATCCTGTCGGCCATCATGCTGACGGCCGTCTTCGGCCCCGGCATGGCGATCGCCATCACGGCCATCGGCATCTACAACATCCCCACCTTCGCGCGCATCACGCGCGCCTCGGCCAATGCCGTGTGGGGCCGCGAGTACGTGCTGGCCGCGCGCGCCTGCGGCAAGGGTCCCTTCAGCATCACTGTGGAGCACGTGCTGCCCAACATCGCCTCGGTGCTGATCGTGCAGGCGACCATCCGCTTCGCCATCGCCATCCTGGCCGAGGCCGCGCTGTCCTACCTGGGCCTGGGCACGCAGCCGCCCCAGCCCTCGTGGGGCCGCATGCTCAGCGAGGCGCAGACGCTGCTGTTCCAGTCGCCGATGCTGGCGGTGTACCCGGGCGTGGCGATCGCGCTCGCGGTGCTCGGATTGAACCTTCTCGGCGACGGCCTGCGCGACCTGTTCGACCCGCGCCTCGCCCGCAAGCGCTGAACCATGAGCCTCCACACTCCGCACCACGTGTCGTCCCTGCCCCTCCTCGGGGCGGCCCGGCAGGAAGCCTGATGGCCCTTCTCGAAGTACGCGACCTCTCGGTCCAACTGCAGACCCACCGCGGCCCGGCCTTCGCCGTGCGCAACGCCAGCTTCACGCTGGAGCGCGGCGACACCCTGGGCCTCATCGGCGAATCCGGCTGCGGCAAGTCCATCACCGTGATGGCCCTGATGGGCCTGCTGCCAGAGAACGCCCGCGTCACCGGCAGCATCCTGTTCGACGGCCAGGAACTGGTCGGCCAATCGGAACGCGCCATGTGCAAGCTGCGCGGCGACCGCATCGGCATGATCTTCCAGGAGCCGATGACGGCGCTGAACCCGGTGCAAACCATCGGCCGCCAGGTGGCCGAGCCGCTGCGCCTGCACCGCGGCATGGCCGCCGCCGAGGCCAGGAAGCAGGCCATCGCCCTCCTCGATCGCGTGGGCATCCCCGACGCGGCGCCCCGCGGG
>JAEZKX010000086.1 GCA_023436025.1 Pseudomonadota bacterium
CCGTCGGCCCGGCCGGCCGCGCGTGGCCGGCAACCGGGACAGCGGGCCCCGCGGGTGTTCAGCCTCCGCGCGCCTTCTTCAACGCGTCGAGCACCACGTTGACCGCTTCCGAGCCGATGGCAGGAATGTTCTTGTCGTAGACCGGCTTGACCTTCTCGAACATGCGGCGCTGCTCGGCGGGCGTGATGTCGTTGACCTGCATGCCCTTGGCGCGCAGGCTGGCCAGCGACTTCTCGTTGAGCGTGCGGTTGGCCACGCGCTGCACCTTCTGGCCCTCGATCGCGGCCTCGCGCAACGCCGCCTGCTCCTGCGGGCTCAGCTGGTCCCACAGCTTCTTGCTGTAGAGGATCAGGAAGGGCGTGTAGGCATGGCGGGTGACCGACAGGTACTTCTGCACCTCGTTGAACTTGGAGGTCTCGATGGTGACGAAGGGGTTTTCCTGGCCATCGATGGTGCGGGTCTCGAGCGCCGTGAACACCTCGGGGAAGGCCATGGGCACGGCATTGGTGCCCAGCGTCCTGAAGGTATCCAGGAAGATGTTGTTCTGCATCACGCGCAGCTTGATGCCCTCGAAGTCCTCCACCTTGGCCACCGGCTTGCGGCTGTTGGTGAGGTTGCGGAAGCCGTTCTCCCAGTAGGCCAGGTTCACCAGGCCGGCCTCTTCCAGCTTCTTGTTGAAGTACGCACCGGCCGGGCCGTCGAGCACCGCGTCGGCCTCGCGCTCGTTGGCAAACAGGAAGGGCAGGTCGAACACGCCCAGTTCCTTGACGATGCCCACCAGCGGCGACGAGGAGGTGCACACCATCTCCTGCGTGCCGGCGCGCAGGGCCTGCGTGGCCTGCAGGTCGTTGCCGGCCGCGCCACCCCAGAAGGCCGCGATCTTCAGCTTGCCGCCGGTCCGGGCGTTGAGCACTTCCTGCATCTTCTTGGCGCCGACGCCGACCGGGTGGTCCTCGTTGACGCCGTTGGTGAACTTGATCGTGCGGTCCTGGTACTGCGCGAAGGCCGGCGCCGCCGCCAGGAGGGCGCCGGCGGCGAGGGTCACGAGGGTGCGTCGCTTGAACATGGATGTCTCCTTGTGGATCGGTGGGAACAGTGCGGTCAGCGCATCAGCCACTTCAGCGGCACCAGCACGACCTCGGGGAACAGGACCAGCCCGAACAGCACGGCGAGCTGCGCCAGGAAGAAGGGCATGACACCCTTGAACGCGTCGTCCAGCGAGATGCGGGCGACGCCGCACACCACGTTGAGCACCGTGCCCACCGGCGGCGTGATGAGGCCGATGGCGTTGTTCATGATGAAAAGCACGCCGAAGTACACCGGGTCGATGCCGGCCTTGAGCACCACCGGCATCAGCACCGGCGTGAGGATCAGGACCGTGGGGGTGAAGTCCAGCGCCGTGCCCACCACGACGATGATCACCATGATCACGAACATCAGCAGGACCCGGTTGCCCATGAAGGGCTCCAGCATCCTCGCCACTTCGGTGGGAATGTTGGCCACGGTGATCAGCCACGCGCTGACCATGGCCGCGGCCACCAGGAACATGACCACCGCGGTGGTCTTGCCGGCGGCGAGCACCAGGCCGTAGAGGTCCCGAGCCTTCAGCTCGCGGTAGACGAAGAAACCGACGGCGAAGCTGTAGACCGCGGCCACCACCGCCGCCTCGGTGGGCGTGAACACGCCGAACTTCATGCCGCCCAGGATCAGCACCGGCAGCAGCAGCGCGAGCGACCCTTGGGCGGTGATGCGCAGCCGCTCGCCCATGGGCACGCGCGGCGCGCTCTGCACGTTGTCGCGCTTGGCCACCCACCACCAGGTCAGGCCGATGGCCGCGCCCATCAGGATGCCGGGCACGATGCCGGCCAGGAACAGCTTGGTGATGGAGACGTTGCCGGCGACGCCGAAGATGATCATGCCGATGGACGGCGGGATCACCGGCGCGATGATGCCGCCGGCGGCGATGAGCCCGGCCGAGCGGTTCACCTGGTAGCCGGCGCGCTTCATCATGGGGATCAGGAGCGCGGCCAGCGCCGCGGTGTCGGCGACGGCGGAGCCGGACAGCGAAGCCATGATCACCGCGGCCAGCACCGCGACATAGCCCATGCCGCCACGGAAGTGGCCGACCCAGGCCATCGCCAGGTTGACGATGCGGCGCGACAGGCCACCGGCGTTCATGAACTCACCGGCCAGCAGGAAGAAGGGCACGGCCAGCAGCGGGAAGTTGTCCGCGCCGTCGACGAAGCGCTGCGCCAGGATCTGCGAGTCGAAGGCGGGCAGCACGCCGGTGGCCGCCATGAAGGCCATCAGGGCCAGGCCGCAGACCAGCAGCGCGTAGGCGATGGGCATGCCCAGCGCCATCGCGCCCAGCAGGCTGCCGACGAAGACGGTGACCGTCACGCGCCGGCCTCCCGCGGCGCCGGCATGGCCTGCACCTGGTCTTCGGAGTCCACCACCTGCACCAGCTCGTCGTCGGCGATGCGGCCCGTCACCAGGCGCCACAGCACCAGCACGTTGAAGGCGCCCATCACGACCGCCACCAGGTAGCCGATGCCGTAGACCCAGATCATGGAGATGCCCACCACCGGCGAGATGTTGGTGACCTGCAGCCCGTGCATCTTGTAGGTGCCCACCAGGAACAGGACGTTGACCAGCAGCATCAGCGATTCGCTGGCGAACAGGCAGGCCTTCTTGCCGGCGCGCGGCAGGCGCCGCACCAGGGTGTCGACGCCCAGGTGGCCGCGCTCGCGCATGGCGATCATGGCGCCCAGGTAGGTGAGCCAGATGAAGCAGTAGCGCGCCATCTCCTCCGACACCAGGATGCCGGAGTTGAAGGCATAGCGCAGCACCACGTTGCCGAACACCATGACCACCATCGCCACCAGGCAGGCGACGACCAGGAATTCCAGCAGCTTGAAGAACAGGTCGATCGCCTTGTGCATGGGGCAGGTCCTCAGGCGGCGCGCAGCAGCGGCGCCGGCATGTCGAGTTTGGGCAGGCGCCGCCGCGAGGCGAGCACGGTCTCGATGTCCTCGCGCGCGCCGTCGATCAGCACCAGGATGGCCCGCTCGGCGCCTTCCGGGTCGCGCGCGATGACGGCATCGACCACCGCCCGGTGCAGCGGCAGCGAGTTGCGCGGCCCGTCCTTGCGGGTGGTGGAGACCTCGAAGCTGGTGCGCAGCAGCGCCGACAGCGCCTTGGACATCTGCACCATCATGCGGTTGTGGCCGGCGCGCAGCAGGCCCTGGTGGAAGCGCAGGTCGTGGGCGACGTAGTCGCCGCCCTCTTCCACCGCCTTCTTCATGCCGGCGAAGGCCGCTTCGATGGCGGCGAGGTCGGCGGCGGTGCGGCGCTCGGCTGCCATGCGCACGGCCGCCGGCTCGACCACCCGGCGCAGCTCCTGCAGGTCGCGCAGGAACTCGCGCGTGAGCCCCGCCTGCGTCTGCCAGACGATGACGGCGGGGTCGAACCAGTTCCACTGGTCGTCCGGCAGCACGCGGGTGCCGACCTTGGGTCCGGTGGACACCAACCCCTTGGCGACCAGCGACTTCACCGCCTCGCGCACCACGGTGCGGCTGACGCCGAGCTCCTCGCACAGCAGCGGTTCGGGCGGGATGGTGGATCCCGCGGGGTAGCGGCCGCCCACGATGGCCGCGCCGAGCAGGTCGAGCGTGGTGCCGTGGACGTTCTTGATGGTCATGGTTTCTACGGTAGCGAATGGGCGCCAATCGTATGACCATAGTACGAAAGCAACGAATCGGGACCAACCCTATGAGCGCACCGAGAAAGAAGCCGGGCGAACTTCGCAGCCAGCAGTGGTTCGGCCGCCAGGACCGCGACGGCTTCGCCTACCGCAGCTGGGTCAAGGGCAAGGGCGTGCCGCACGACCAGTTCGACGGCAGGCCCGTCATCGGCATCTGCAACACCTTCAGCGAACTCACGCCGTGCAACTCGCACTTCCGCACGCTGGCGGAGCAGGTGAAGATCGGCGTCTACGAGGCCGGCGGCTTCCCGCTGGAGTTCCCCGTGATGTCGCTGGGCGAGACGCTGCTGCGGCCCACGGCCATGCTCTATCGCAACCTCGCGAGCATGGACGTCGAGGAGTCCATCCGCGGCAATCCCGTCGACGGCGTGGTACTGCTCATGGGCTGCGACAAGACCACGCCCGCGCTGCTGATGGGCGCCTCCAGCGTGGACCTGCCCACCATCGGGGTGTCGGGCGGACCCATGCTCAGTGGCAAGTGGCGCGGCCAGGAACTCGGCTCCGGCACCGGCGTGTGGAGCATGAGCGAGCAGGTGCGCGCCGGCACGCTCAAGCTGCAGGACTTCTTCGAGGCCGAGAGCTGCATGCACCGCAGCCACGGCCACTGCATGACCATGGGCACGGCCTCCACCATGGCCAGCATGGTGGAGGCCCTGGGCGTCGGCCTGCCTGGCAACGCGGCCTATCCCGCGGTGGACGGCCGGCGCAACGTGCTGGCGCGCATGGCCGGCCGGCGCATCGTGGAGATGGTGCACACCGACCAGAACCTGTCCAAGATCCTCACGCGGCAGGCCTTCGAGAACGCGATCAAGACGCTGGCGGCCATCGGCGGCTCCACCAACGCGGTGATCCACCTGATCGCCATCGCGCGGCGCATCGGCGTGGAGCTCGCCATCGACGACTTCGAGAAGCTGGGCAGCGAGATGCCGTGCCTGGTCAACCTGCAGCCTTCGGGCACGCACCTGATGGAGGACTTCTGCTACGCCGGCGGACTGCCCGCGCTGATGCAGGAGATCCGGCACGAGCTGCACCTGGACGCGCCCACCGCCAGCGGCCGCACCGTGGGCGAGAACATCGCCGACGCCGCCAACTACAACCGCGAAGTGATCCTGCCCTTCGCCACGCCGTTCAAGGAGAAGGCCGGCATCGCCATCCTGCGCGGCAACCTGGCGCCGCGCGGCGCGGTGATCAAGCCGAGCGCGGCGACGCCGGCGCTCATGAAGCACCGCGGCCGCGCCGTGGTGTTCGAGGACATCGACGACTTCCACCGCCGCATCGACGACGAGAACCTCGACGTCGACGAGCACTGCGTGCTGGTGCTGAAGAACTGCGGACCCAGGGGTTATCCCGGCATGGCCGAAGTGGGCAACATGCCGCTGCCGCCCAAGGTCCTGCGCAAGGGCATCACCGACATGGTCCGCATCAGCGACGCCCGCATGAGCGGCACGGCCTACGGCACGGTGGTGCTGCACACGGCGCCCGAGGCCGCCGCCGGCGGCCCGCTGGCGCTGGTGCGCAACGGCGACATCATCGAACTCGACGTCGGCGCGCGGCGCCTGCACCTGGAGGTGAGCGACGAGGAACTGGAACGCCGCCGGACCGACTGGCAGCCGCCCACTCCGCCACTGTCGTCCGGCTACTGGAAGCTGTACGTCGACCACGTGCTGCAGGCCGACCAGGGCGCCGACCTCGACTTCCTCGTCGGCAAGCGCGGCGCCTTCGTGCCGCGCGACAACCACTGAGTCGTGGCGCAGCGCACCCTGCTCCCCGCGCGTGCCCACTCCGGGCATGCCCACGCCGGGCGTGCGCACGCGGCATGCAGGCCCTGGATGCCCACGCCGGCCCGCGGCCTGCACGCGCCCTTCCCCGCCTGGTCGCATGCCTGAGCTCATCGCCGTCGACTGGGGCACCTCGAGCCTGCGCGCCGCCCGCATCGCGCCGGACGGCTCCGTGCGCGAGGAACGCGCCTCGGCCCGCGGCATCCTCACCGTGCCCGCCGGCGGCTTCCCCGCCGTGCTCGCCGATGCCTGCGGCGACTGGCTCGCTGGCGACGCCCTGTGCCTGGTGGGCGGCATGGCGGGCAGCCGGCAAGGCTGGCAGGAGGCGCCCTACTGCCCCTGCCCCGCCGGCTTCGAGGAAGTCGCGGCCGCCCTGACCTGGATCACGCCCGGGCGCATCGCCCTCGTGCCGGGGCTGCACTGCCGCCGCGACGGCGTACCGGACGTGATGCGCGGCGAGGAGGTGCAGGTGCTGGGCGCGCTCTCGCTGCTGGAACGCGGGGACGGCGTGTTCGTGCTGCCCGGTACCCACAGCAAGTGGGTGGACGTGGCCGGCGGCCGCGTACGCGGCTTCGCCACCTTCATGACCGGCGAGATCTACGGCCTGTTGCGGCAGCACTCCATCCTGGCGCGCACGCTGCCGCCGGAGGACGGGCCGCTCGACGAGTCCGCGTTCCTGCGCGGCGTGCGCCATGCCTGCGCCGCCACCAGCCTGCTGCACACCGCATTCAGCACGCGCACCCTCGCGCTGTGCGACGAGATGCCGGCCGCCGCCCTGCCCAGCTACCTGTCGGGGCTGCTGATCGGCGACGAACTGCGCGCGCAGCCCGAGTTGCCGCGCAAGCTCACGCTGGTGGGCAGCCCCGCCCTGACCGCGCGCTACGCGTTGGCACTGGCGAGCATCGGGGTCGGGGCCGAGGTGCGCGGCGCCGGCGCGACATGGCGCGGACTGGGGGCGCGGGCCGGCCAGCTGGGGATGCGATGACGCAGCATGCCACGGCCGCCTTCGAGGCGGCGATGCAGCGCCTGCCCCTGGTGGCCATCCTGCGCGGCATCACGCCGGCCGAGGCGGAGCCGGTGGGCGAGGCGCTGGTGGGCGCCGGCTGGGCCCTGGTCGAAGTGCCGCTCAACTCGCCGCGGCCGCTCGAGAGCATTGCCGCCCTGGCGCGCCGCTGGCCGCAGGCGCTGGTCGGCGCCGGCACGGTGACCAGCGCCGGCCAGGTGCGGCAGGTGCACGCGGCGGGCGGGCGGCTGGTCATCTCGCCGCATTTCGACCGCGAGGTGGTCGCCAGCGCGCTTGCGCTGGGCCTGGCCTGCGTGCCTGGCGTCGCCACGCCCAGCGAAGCCTTCGCCGCGCTGGGGGCGGGCGCCACCGCGCTCAAGCTGTTCCCGGCGGAGATGATCCCGCCGGCGGCGGTGAAGGCGCTGCGCGCGGTGCTGCCGCCGGCGGTACGGCTGCTGCCGGTGGGCGGCATCACGCCGGCGTCGATGGCGGACTACCGCGCGGCCGGCGCCGCCGGCTTCGGCATCGGCTCGGCGCTCTACCAGCCCGGCCGCGCCACGGCCGATGTGGCCGAGTCCGCGCAGCGGTTCGCGCAAGCCTGGAGCGGTACCATGCGCGCATGAACAGCGCGCCCGCCTCTTCCGCCATCTCCTTCGGCCTCGGCCACCGGGTCTGCATCGTCACCGGGGCCGCGCAGGGCATCGGCGAGGCCTGCGCCCGCCGCCTCGCGCGCGAGGGCGCACACCTGGTGCTGGCCGACATCGACGACGCGCGCGGCGAGGCGCTGGCCGCGGAATTGCAGGGCCTCTACGTGCACTGCGATGTCGGCGACAAGACGCAGGTCGACACGCTCGTGGCCAGGACGCTGCTGGCGCACGGGCGCATCGACGTGCTGGTGAACAACGCGGGCATCTTCAAGGCCGCCGACTTCCTGGACATCACCGAGGCCGATTTCGACGCCGTGCTGCGCGTCAACCTCAAGGGCGCCTTCCTCGTCGGCCAGGCGGTGGCACGCGAGATGGCCAAGGCGGGCCGCGGATCCATCGTCAACATGAGCAGCGTCAACGGCGTGCTCGCCATCCCCAACATCGCCAGCTACAACGTGAGCAAGGGCGGCATCAACCAGCTGACGCGGGTGATGGCGCTCGCGCTCGCCGACAAGGGGATCCGCGTCAACGCGGTGGCGCCCGGCACCATCGCCACCGAGCTTGCCGCCAAGGCGGTGCTCACCAGCGAGGACGCGAAGAAGAAGATCATGATGCGCACGCCGCTGAAGCGCCTGGGCGAGCCCGCGGAAGTCGCCGATTGCGTGGCCTTCCTGGCCAGCGACGCCGCCAGCTACGTGACGGGCGAGATCGTGGTGGTCGACGGCGGCCGGATGGCCCTGAACTACACCGTGCCGGTGTAGTCAGCGCGCCTTGCGGGCCGGCGATTTGCCGACCGGGCGGCGCGCAGCGGCGGCGGCGGGCCGCGCCTCCTGCTGCTCCATGTATTCGCGGATGAGGCGGCGCACGACCTGCGAGGGCGTCATGTCCTGTTCGCGGCACAAGGCCTCGAATGCCTGCTTCTTCGCAGGATCGATCAGGATGGTCAGCCGTGCGGTCTTGAGCTCCATGGACGAACGGGTTCCGATGTTAACCGGATTGTAATCGGCTTCCGTTCGGCCCGGGGCGCCGGGCTAGCGTTCCGTCGTGCCCGCTTGCGGCAGGTATTCCACGCCGTGCTTCGCGAGGTACTCGCGGATCAACTGCCGCACCACTTGCGAGGCGGTGATGTCCTGACGGGCGCAGAGCTCTTCGAAGGCCTTCTTCTTTTCGGCGTCGATCAGGACCGTAAGACGCGCGGGTTTGTCTTCCATGCAATCGTTCTGAAGTACAGACATGATAATACTCTGCACCTACCATGTGAGTCTGATGGTAGTACGCGGACGCGCCGGCGATGGCACGGTCCCGATGGCAGAGGCAGCCGGTTTGCACAGCCGTTCGCAGGGCTGGCGCGACCTCGAGCCAAGCTGGGCGCCGGATGAGCCGCTTTCAAGCCTCGGGGCGAGCCCGGGCGGACAGCGCCGACCAGCGGAGATCAGCGAGCAGGAAGATTCACGCCCCTGCCGGCATGCGCTCCGGCAGGCCCGCTTCGCGGATCGGCAGGTTCACCGAGGCCGCCCGCCGCGAGCAGGATCTTCTGGCAGCTCGGACAGCAGGTCCTGGCATGCGTCGAGCAGTGCATGCAGCGCCACCACGCGCTCGGCGCCCAGCCGCTGGTTGAGGGCTTCCTGCGCCACGCGCCAGCGGCGCTGAGCCTCCTGCCGCTTCTCCCGGCCCGCCGCGGTGGCCGAGACCAGGCGGCTGCGCGCATCGGGCCCGGCCTCGAGCGTGACCAGCCCGGCGTCGATGAGCGGGCGCAGGTTGCGCGTGAGGGTGGAGGCGTCCACCTTCATCGCCCGCGCCAGGTCAACCGGACGGATGGGCCCCAGCCGCACCACGTACGACAGCAGCGAGTACTGCGTGCCGCGCAGGCCCGTCTTGCCGACTTCGGCGTCGTAGAGCTGCGCCACCCGGCGCATCAGCTGGCGCAGCTTGAGGTTGGTACATCCCTGCGGCTTGACAGCGGTGGCCATGCTAACTATTGTAGGCGCAACCATTGCATATGCAAGCAAAGGAGAGGACGATGGCGCAGGACAACCAGCTCGAGGCGTGGCTGGCGCAGGAACGCGAGGTGGTGGCCCGGATCGACACGGGGCCAGGCCCCGGCGTGGCGCGTCCCGAGCAGGTGGCCGGCCGCACCGGGCTGGAGATGATGCAGATGATGCTGCGCGGTGAACTGCCCTACCCGCCGATCGCGCGCACGCTGGACTTCCAGCTGCTGGAGGCCGAGAAAGGCCGCGCGCTGTTCCAAGGCCGGCCGGGGCCGGCGCACCTCAATCCCATGGGCAGCATCCATGGCGGCTGGTATGCCACGCTGCTCGATTCCGCCCTGGGCTGCGCCGTGCACACCATGATGCCGGCCGGGCGCGGCTACACCACCGCCGAACTCGGCGTGAACCTGGTCAAGGCCATCGGCCGCGACGTCCAGCGCGTGCGCGCCGAAGCCCACGTGCTCCATTGCGGCCGCCAGCTCGCCACCGCCGAAGCCAAACTCTACGGCCCCGACGGCACCCTCTATGCCCACGGCACCACGACGTGCCTGGTGTTCGAAATGAAGTAGAGGCAGGACATCCGGAGTCGGACAGCCGGACGCAGAGGGCGCGAAGTTTACGCAGAGGACGCGAAAGGAATACCTATTGGAGGATTCCATCGCTTGGTAGGAAGCAGGGGGCGTAGCTGGAGACTTCTTTCCCTCCTTCCTTACCTTCTTTTTTGCGTCCTCTGCGTAAACTCCGCGGCCTCTGCGTCCTGCAGTTGGCTGTTCACTTCCGCGCCCCGTCGAAGGAGAAGGTGAAGATCAGGTCGACGCCTGTGCGCTCGCCGGCCTCGGCGCGCACGGTGAGGCGGCGCGAGACGTCGTAGAAGATGTACAGGGTGCCCAGGGCGCCCGACAGGCTGCGCTCGTAGGCGGCATAGAAGTTGTCGGCGAAGCGCTTGCCCAGGCGCACCACCGGGTTGCCGTCGTCCTGCCGCACGCTCAGGTCGTCCAGGCCGAGCCGGCCGGCGACGCCCTTGCCGGTGCCGCCGCGGCCGGCCAGCAACGCAGTGGCGGCGCGCTGCAGCAGCGCGGTCTCGGCGCCGCCGCCGGCCGAGGACCGCCCCAGCACCAGGTACGACAGCGTCTCCGCCTCCGACAGGCCGGCTTCCGAATACAGCTCCACGTGCGGCGCCTGCGCCCAGCCGGTCACGCGCACGCCCACGCGCTGGTCCAGGTTGGGCCGCACCGCCAGCACGTCCAGCGCGGGGTTGTCCGCCGGGCCGACGAAGCGCAGCAGGCCGCGTTCGATGTCCATGCGCTGTCCATAGGCCTCGAAGGTGCCGTCCACGGTGCGGATCACCCCCGTGATCTGCGGCAGGGCGAGGGAGCGGCCCTCGATCTCCACCGAGCCTGCCAGCCGGGTGTCGACGCCGCGGCCGCTGACGCGGAAGTCGGGTCCGAGGTCGACGGTGACTTTCAGGCGCACGGCGCGGCCGCCATCGCTGGGCGCCGGCCGCTGCTTGCGCTCTTCGTCGGTGGCCGGCACGCCCGGCGCGTTGCGCACCACCACGTCGTCGCCCAGGCGCGGCGGTGATTCGTCCGGAATCTGGATGCGCGCGCGGTCCACCTCGAGCCGGCCGGTGATGGCGGTGCCCTCGCGGTCCACCCGCGCCTGCACCGGGCCCGACACCGTCAGCTGCCGGTCGCTGCGGATGCTGGCGCGCAGTTGGCGCGCCTGCGCATCCACCCGCAGCAGCACGCCTTGCGGCGTCCATTCGCCTTCCCCCGAGGCGACCAGCGAGCCGCCGGGGCGGCCGGCGCTTTCGTCGGCGCCGCGCAGCATGAACTCGCTCACCACCAGCTTGCGGCCGGCCAGCTGCGCACGCATGCGGCCGTTGCGCAGTTCGACGCCGTCGACCACCGAGCGCAGCGCCAGGTCGTCGGCCACCAGCGGCCCCGACAGCTCCGGCAGCGCGCGCGTTCCGCCCACCGTGATGTCGGCATCGAGCGAGCCGCGCAGGCGCCAGCCGGGCGGCGCCAGCAGCGACCACACGCCGATGCGCGGCAGTTGCGCGCGGAAGTGGCC
>JAEZKX010000369.1 GCA_023436025.1 Pseudomonadota bacterium
GCGAGCGCACCCTGCGGTAGCCGGGAAGAACGGGGCGCTCGCTGCGCGCGCACACCCTGCGAGCGGCCCGTGGCCTCGCGCTCAGCCGGTCAGGCGCTCCAGCGCTTCGCGGTACTTGGCCGCGGTCTTCTCGATGACGTCCTGCGGCAGGCGCGGCGCCGGCGGCGTCTTGTCCCAGGGCTTGCCGTCGACCTTGGCGGTTTCCAGCCAGTCACGCACGAACTGCTTGTCGTAGCTGGGCGGGTTTTCGCCCTGGGCATAGGCGGCTTCGTAGCCTTCCACCGGCCAGTAGCGCGACGAATCCGGCGTCAGCACCTCGTCCATCAGCACCAGCGTGCCGTCCTGGTCGAGGCCGAACTCGAACTTGGTGTCGGCGATGATGAGGCCGCGGGTCAGCGCGAAGTCGGCGGCTTCCCGGTAGAGGCGGATGCTGGTGTCGCGGATCTGCGCGGCCAGGTCCGGCCCGATCAGTTCCACCGTGCGCTCGTAGCTGATGTTCTCGTCGTGGCCGGAGGTCGCCTTGGCCGCGGGTGTGAAGATGGGCTCGGGCAGCTTGCCGGCGTTCTTCAGCCCCGGCGGCAGCGTCACGCCGCACACCGACTGCGAGGCCTGGTACTCCTTCCAGCCGCTGCCCGCCAGGTAGCCGCGCACCACCGCCTCGACCATGATGGGCTGCAGCCGCTTGACCAGCATGGAGCGGCCCCGCACCTGCGGCGCCTCGGCGGCCGTCACCACGCTCTCGGGCGACTCGCCGGTCAGGTGGTTGGGGCAGACATGCCCGAGGCGGTCGAACCAGAACAGTGCCATGCGCGTGAGGATCTCGCCCTTGCCCGGGATGGGCTCGCCCATGATCACGTCGAAGGCCGAGAGGCGGTCGCTCGCCACCATCAGGATGCGGTCGTCGCCGACCGCGTAGTTGTCGCGCACCTTGCCGCGCGCCAGCAGCGGCAGCGAGGCGATGTGGGAGGTGTGGAGCGCCGCGGGCACGTCAGTTCACGGTTTGCGCCAGCTCGCCCTTGGCGTACTTGCCGGCCACCACCTGCAGCGACTCGCCCTTGACCTTGGAGCCCTGGCCTTCGCAGCCGAACTCGAGGTAGCGCTGCTTGCAGATCTGCTTGGCCGCCTCGCGCGCCGGCTTCATCCACTCGCGCATGTCGAACTTCTCGGGGTTCTCGGCCATGAACTTGCGCACCGCGCCCGTCATCGCCAGGCGGATGTCGGTGTCGATGTTGATCTTGCGCACGCCGTGCTTGATGGCTTCCTGGATCTCTTCGACCGGCACGCCGTAGGTTTCCTTCATGTTGCCGCCGTACTGGCGGATGATCGCCAGCAGCTCCTGCGGCACCGAAGAGGAGCCGTGCATCACCAGGTGGGTGTTGGGAATGCGGCGGTGGATCTCCTTGATGCGGTCGATCGCCAGGATGTCGCCAGTGGGTTTGCGCGTGAACTTGTAGGCGCCGTGGCTGGTGCCGATGGCGATGGCCAGCGCGTCCAGCTGCGTCTTCTTGACGAAATCGGCGGCCTGCTCCGGGTCGGTCAGCAGCTGCTCGCGTGTCATGGTGGCGTCGGTGCCGTGGCCGTCTTCCTTGTCGCCCTTCATGGTCTCGAGCGAGCCCAGACAACCGAGTTCGCCTTCGACGGTGACGCCCAGCTGGTGCGCCATGTCGACCACCTTGCGGGTGACTTCGACGTTGTACTCGTAGCTGGCGATGGTCTTGCCGTCGGCTTCCAGCGAGCCGTCCATCATCACCGAGCTGAAGCCCAGGTCGATGGCGCCCTTGCAGACGTCGGGGCTCTGGCCGTGGTCCTGGTGCATCACCAGCGGGATCTTCGGGTAGGCCTCGATGGCCGCCTGGATCAGGTGCTTGATGAAGGATTCACCGGCGTACTTGCGGGCGCCGGCGCTGGCCTGCAGGATGACCGGGGCGTCCACTTCCTTCGCCGCTTCCATCACGGCCTGCACCTGTTCGAGGTTGTTGACGTTGAAGGCCGGGATGCCATAGCCGTTGGCGGCGGCATGGTCCAGCAGTTCGCGCATGGAAACGAGGGGCATGGCTGTTCCTGGGGGTACGACGGAGGGCGCGGCGGTAACCGCGTGGTAACTCGCAGGATTTTAGCCGCTGAGGCAGTGGATGGGGCTGGCGCACGCCGGCGCGCCGTGGGCGGCCGTCGATGGCGCCTGTCCGGGCAGCGCAAGCGCCGCCGTGGCGGCCGCAGGCGGGCTCGCCTTGCCAGCGCACCGTGCGAACGACCGAGGGCGCTTCAGGTCGCGCGCACGATCTTCAGCATGTTGGTGCCGCCGGGCGCACCCATGGGCTCGCCGCAGGTGATGGCGTAGATGTCGCCCGAGGCCACGATGCCGCGCCTCTTCAGGTGCGACTCGGCCTCGGCGAGGGCCTCGTCGCGGTCGGCGCTCTGGTCCATCAGCAGCGGCCGCACGTTGCGGTACAGGGTCATCTTGCGCTGCGTCACCAGCTTGGGCGTGAGCGCATAGATGGGAATGTGGATGCGATGGCGGCTCATCCACAGCGCGGTGGAGCCGGAATCGGTGAGTGCGACGATGGCCTTGCAGCCCAGGTGGTAGGCCGTGAACAGCGCGCCCATGGCAATGGACTGGTCGATGCGCGAGAAGGCCATGCCGCTGAAGTCGGCATCGAGCTTCACGTCCTCGGCCATCTCGGCCTCGGCGCAGATGTTGGCCATCTGCTGCACCACCTCGACCGGGTACTTGCCCGAGGCCGTCTCGGCGCTGAGCATGACGGCGTCGGTGCCGTCGAGCACCGCATTGGCGACGTCGCTGACCTCGGCGCGCGTGGGCACCGGAGCGGTGATCATCGACTCCATCATCTGGGTGGCGGTGATGACGACCTTGTCGTACTCGCGCGCCAGCCGGATCATGCGCTTTTGCAGCGCCGGCACGGCGGCATTGCCTACCTCCACCGCGAGGTCGCCGCGCGCCACCATGATGCCATCGCTCGCCTTCAGGATGGACTCGAGGTTGGGGATGGCCTCGGCCCGTTCGATCTTGGCGATCAGCGCCGGCTTGTGGCGGAATTCGGCCGCCGCCACGTTGCACAGCTGGCGCGCCATCTCCATGTCGGTGGCGTTCTTGGGGAAGCTCACCGCCACGTAGTCGGCCTGGAAGCTCATCGCGGTGCGGATGTCCTCCATGTCCTTGGCGGTCAGGGCCGGCGCGGTGAGGCCGCCGCCCTGCTTGTTGATGCCCTTGTTGTTGGACAGCACGCCGCCCAGGCGCACGGTGGTGCGCACCTGGTCGCCCTTGACCGCGTCGACCTGCAGCACCAGCAGGCCGTCATTGAGCAGCAGCATGTCGCCCGCCTTGACGTCGCGCGGCAGCTCCTTGTAGTCCAGGCCGACGCCGTCGATGTCGCCCGGCTCGGTGCGGGCTGCATCGAGCACGAACTTGGCGCCGGGCTCCAGCTGCACCTTGCCGTCGGCGAACTTGCCGACCCGGATCTTCGGACCCTGCAGGTCGGCCATGATGCCCACCTCGCGGCCGGCCTTCTGGCTGGCTTCGCGCACCTGGCGCGCGCGGTCGATGTGGTCCTGCGCGGTGCCGTGGCTGAAGTTCAGGCGCACGACGTTGACGCCGGCGCGGAGGATCTGCTCCAGCACATCGGGATGGCTGGAGGCGGGGCCGAGAGTAGCGACGATCTTGGTGGCGCGGCGGGCAGGCACGGGGACTTCCGATGGGTGGATGGCGAATTCTTGCATGGCCCGGGTTACCGGCGGGTTACCAAGGGGATGGTCGGAGGTCTGCGCGCGCGCAACGGCGCATGGCGCAGCCGGGGAGGGTGCGCTCGCTGGCGCAAGCACTCCCCGGGCGCGGATCAGGAGGAGGCGCGCTTTTCGAGGATCTCGATGGCGGGCAGGGTCTTGCCTTCGAGCACCTCCAGGAAGGCACCGCCGCCGGTGGAGATGTAGCCCACGTCCTTCTCGATGCCGTACTTGGCGATGGCCGCGAGGGTGTCGCCGCCGCCGGCGATGCTGAAGGCGTCCGATGCGGCGATGGCGCGCGCGATGGTCTCCGTGCCCCTGGAGAAGGCGTCGAACTCGAACACGCCGACCGGGCCGTTCCACACGATGGTGCCGGCCGCGGCCAGCTGGCGCGCCAGCTTCTGCGCCGTCTCCGGGCCGATGTCCAGGATCATGTCGTCGTCGGCCACCTCGGTCGCCTTCTTCACCGTGGCCGGGGCGTCGGCCGCGAAGGCCTTGGCCACCACCACGTCGGTCGGGATCGGCACTTCGGCGCCGCGCGCCTTCATGGCCTCCATCACCGCCTTGGCCTCACCGACCAGGTCGGCCTCGGCCAGCGACTTGCCGATCGGCAGGCCGGCGGCCAGCATGAAGGTGTTGGCGATGCCGCCGCCCACCACCAGCTGGTCGACGTTCTTCGCCAGCGACTGCAGGATGGTCAGCTTGGTCGAGACCTTGGAGCCGGCCACGATGGCGACCAGCGGCCGCTTCGGATTGGCCAGCGCCTTGGAGATGGCGTCGATCTCGGCGGCCAGCAGCGGGCCGGCGCAAGCCGTGGGCGCGTACTGCGCGATGCCGTAGGTGGAGGCTTCGGCGCGGTGGGCGGTGCCGAAGGCGTCGTTGACGAAGATGTCGCACAGGCCGGCCATCTTGCGCGCGAGTTCGGGGTCGTTCTTCTTCTCGCCCTTGTTCAGGCGGCAGTTCTCCAGCAGCACCACTTCGCCGGGCTGCACGTCGACACCGTCGAGCCAGTCGCGCTTGAGCGGCACCGGGCGGCCGAGCAGTTCGGACAGGCGCTCGGCCACCGGCGCCAGCGAGTCCGCGGGCTTGAACTCACCCTCGGTCGGGCGACCCAGGTGCGAGGTGACCATCACGGCCGCGCCGCCGTCCAGCGCCATCCGGATGCAGGGCACCGAGGCGCGGATGCGCGTGTCCTCGGTGATGTGGCCGGCATCGTCCTGCGGCACGTTGAGGTCGGCCCGGATGAACACGCGGCGGCCGCGGGCCAGGCCTTGGTCGCACAGATCGGAGAAGCGCAGGACTTTCATGGGAATGCGGGGTAAGAGGCGAAAACTGCCATTCTAGAAAGCGCGGCCCCGGGGCGGGCGGGCCGAGCGCGGCACAGCAAGCAACCGCGTACCCCGACAGCGAACAGCGAACAGCGGACAGCGAACAGCGAACAGCGAACAGCGGACAGCGGAGAGCGGACAGCCGGACAGCCGGACAGCCATACGCAAAGGTCGCGAAAGGGCGAAAAGCTCGCAAAAAAGACTCCCTATTCTTTCTTTTCTTCTTTCGCGACTTTTGCGAAACCTTTGCGTCTTTTGCGTCCGGCTGTCCACTTGGCTGTTCAGTTTGCGGCCCCGGATGTCACCAGGACGGTGCAGCGGGCCGAGCGCGGCACAGCAAGCAAACGGCGTACGCTGACAGCGAACAGCCATGCGCGAAAGTCGCGAAAGGGCGAAAGGCTCGCAAAAGAACTTCCAGAAAACTTCTGTCTTCTTTCGCGACTTTTGCGAAACCTTTGCGACTTTTGCGTCCGGCTGTCCGCCTTCGGCTGTTCCGTTTGCGTCCCGGATCACCAGCCCAGGCCCAGGTGCAGCGGCAGGTACACCGCCATTCCGCCCACCATGGTCAGCAGCACGCTGCGGCGCCAGTAGAACAGCAGCGCCCCGGCCAGCGCGGCGAACAGGCGCGCGTCCTTCCAGGTCGTGATCAGTTGCCCCTGGGTCATCACGATCTCGGGCACGATCACTGCCGCCAGCGCCGCCACCGGCGCGAACTGCAGCGCGCGCTGGGCCCAGGCGGGCAGCGACCACTTGCGGTCGAGGACGAAGAAGAAGCTGCGGCTGACCACGGTCACGGCCGCCAGGCCGACCACCACGAACAGCGTCCAGGCATCGGTCTCGCCCGTCACGCGGCTTCCTCCCGCGGCTGCGGCCGCTCCTGCAGCCAGTAGCAGGCCAGCACCGCCACCGCGATCGCGGCCACGATGTTCAGCCGCAGCGGGAAGGCATAGGCCGCCACCGCCACGATGCCGGCCAGCACCGCGGCCACGACGCGCAGCCGGCTGGTGGTGAGCGAGCACAGGATGCCCAGCAGCACCAGCACGCCAGCGAAGCCCAGGCCCCAGTGCGTCGGGATCGCATGGGCCAGAGCCACGCCGGCCAGGCTGGCACCGGTCCAGGCGAGCCAGTTCAGGCCGTAGTTGCCAGCCAGGAAGGCCTCCTGCGCGGCCCGCCCGGCGGCGTCGGTGGCCGGCAGCGGATAGGCCCGGGTGAGCAGCGCATAGCTGCTGTCGGCGGTGAAGAAGCCGTTGACCAGGCGGCGCCAGCGAGGCTGGTGCATCAGGTACTCGCGCAGGTGCAGGCTGAAGACCACGAAGCGCAGGTTGACGCAGAAGCCGGTGGCCCAGATCACCCAGGCCGGCGCACCCGCCACGATCAGCGGCGTCGCGGCCAGCTGCGAGCTGCCGGCGTAGACGAGCAGCGTCATCGCCACCGCCTCCACCACGCTCATGCCTGACTTCACCATGGCCACGCCCGTCATCAGGCCCCAGGCCGCGGTGCCGGGGGCGATGGGCGCGATGGCGCGCAGGCCCTCCCGGAAAGCCGGGTGGCGGTAGACCGAAGGCGCGAAGAACATCAGGCCGCGAAGCGCTCGCCCGCCTGCAGCGGGAAGCCGCGCAGGAAGTCGCCCGCCGCTAGGCGCCGGCCGCCCGCGCGCTGCAGCTG
>JAEZKX010000380.1 GCA_023436025.1 Pseudomonadota bacterium
GCCGCGGGCTGGGCCGCGGCACCGTCGCTCGCCGGCCCGCAGGCCAGCTCGATCGACGCGCCGGGATCTTCCTCGCCGGCGACGGAAGTGGCGAGGTCGAGCGGGTCGCCGGATGGGTCGGCGGACATGGGGCGTTGCGGGTCGGCCATGAAAAAGTCTCCGGGGTCATGGCCATCCTAAGCACGGCGCGCATGGCGGGCTGTAGGACGGTGCGACGCCCGGCCGTGGACGGCCGAGAGGTGAGTTACGACGTACGAAGAGACTACACGCCGCGCCAGGCCGGCACGCGCTTGTCCACGAAGGCGCGCACGCCTTCGCGGAAATCGGCGCTGCCGTAGGCGCGGCGGATCAGGTCGTCGGCTGCCGGCAGGTCGTGGCGCAGCAGGCGGTTGAGCGCTTCCTTGCTGACCTGCTGCGTGACCGGCGCCAGCGCCGCCAGCCGCTCGCACAGGGTGCGCGCCGCCGCCTCGATCGCATCGGGCGGCTCCAGCCGCAGCACGAAGCCGCAGGCCAGCGCCTCGTCAGCGGGCAGCAGGTCGGCCAGCAGCAGCAGGCGCTCCACGCGCGGGCGGCCGAAGGCGGCGACGAGGCGCGCCACGTTGCCGATCGACAGGCAGTTGCCCAGCGTGCGCGCGATGGGCACGCCGAACTTCGCCGCCGGGGTCGCGATGCGGAAGTCGCACACCGTGGCGATCGCCAGGCCGCCGCCGATGGCCCAGCCCTCGACCACGGCCACGGTGGGCATCGGCAGCGACTCCAGCAAGGCCGTCGTCGCGTCGACCTGCCGCTCGTACGCGATGCCGTCCTCGCCGCTCGCGAACGACTGGAACTGCGCGATGTCGGTGCCGGCCACGAAGGCCGCGCCACCCGCGCCGCGCAGGCACGCCACGCGCACCGCGCGGTCGGCGCGCAGCTGCTCGCAGATGGCGCGCAGCTGCTCGTACATCGCCCACGTCATGGCGTTGCGCGCGGCGGGGCGGTCGAAGGTCACCCAGGCGATGGGGCCTTCGAGCTTCAGGTGGACCGCTCCTTCCTGCATCCTCAGATGTCGACCCTCACGTTCGCCTCCTTGATCACCCTTGCCCACTTCAGCTGCTCGGCCCGCATGAACTCGGCGAACTTCTCCACCGAACCGCCGCCGTCTTCCGCGCCCGAGGCATCGAGCTTCTCGATCACATCGGGCATGGCCAGCGCCTTGTTGACGTCCTCGTTCATGCGGCGCGCCAGCGCGGCCGGCATCCGGCCCGGTCCGACCAGCCCGTACCAGGTGGTGGCCTCGAACTGCGGAAAGCCGGACTCGGCCATCGTCGGCACGCTGGGGTGCCCTGCCGCGCGCTTCTGGCGCGTCTGCGCGATGGCGACGGCCTTGCCGCCCTTCACGTGCGGCGTCGCCGCCGTCATCGTGTCGAAGCTGTACTGCACCTGGCCGCCGATCAGGTCGGTGAGCATGGGCGCCGAGCCCTTGTACGGCACGTGGATGGCCTTCACGCCCGCCTGCAGCATGAACATCTCCAGCGCCAGGTGCTGGGCCGAGCCCGGGCCGGCCGAGCCGAAGCTGACCTTGCCCGGCTCGCGCCGGCACAGGTCCACCAGGTCCCTCACCGTCCTGGCCGGCTGCATCTGGCCGCACACCAGCAGGTTGGGCGTGACGCCCACCAGCGCGATCGGCTGGAAGTCCTTCTCGGCGTCGTAGCCCAGCTTCTGCAGGCTGGGCACGATGGCATGGCTGTTGATGTGCGCCATGTGCAGCACCGTGCCGTCGCCCGGCTGCCGGGCCGCGAAGTCCGATGCGATGGTGCCCGAGGCACCGGCGCGGTTCTCCACCACGACCTGCGTCTTCCACATGTCGCCGAGCTTCTGGCCGATGACGCGCGCCAGGATGTCGGTGCCGCCCCCCGGGGCGAAGCCGACGATGATGCGCACGGGCGTGGTGGGCAGGTCCTGCGCCCGCAACACGGGGGCGGCCAGGGACGCCGCGGCGCCGGCGATGAGGGTTCTGCGTTGCATGTCATCTCCTTCTTGAGTGGAACCAGAAACCTGTCATCGCGCGGCCCCCTGCCCTGGCCGGCGCGCATTCCGGGCTGGGCCCGGAACCGCGAAAAGGCTAGGCCGCCGCGCGCAGCGGCAGCGGCACCGGATGCGCCGCGAACCAGTCCATGGCCGCCGCCACGCCGGAGCCGGCCAGCTTCACGCCGGCCAGCTTCAATCCCATCTCGCAGCCCGCGAGCGCGGCCATCAGCGTCAGATCGTTGCAGTCGCCCAGGTGGCCGATGCGGAACATGCGGCCCTTGACCTTGCCCAGGCCCGTGCCCAGCGAGAGATCGAAGCGCTCGTAGATCAGCTGGCGCACCGCGTCGGCATCGACGCCTTCGGGCATGACCACGCCGGTCAGCACCGGCGACTGGCTGGCCGCCTCGGTGCACTGCGTCTCCAGGCCCCAGGCCCGCACCGCGGCACGCACGCCCTCGCCCCAGCGGCGGTGCCGGGCGAAGGTGCCCTCGAGGCCGCCGTAGGTCGGATCCAGCAGCATGTCGCAGGCCTCGGCCAGGCCGTACAGCAGGTTGGTGTTGGGCGTGTACGGGAAGTAGCCCGACTTGTTCATCTCCAGCATCTCGTCCCAGGCCCAGAAGGACTTCGGCAGGCGGGCCTGCTTGCTGGCGGCGATGGCCTTGGGCGACAGCGCATTGAAGCTGATGCCCGGCGGCAGCATCAGGCCTTTCTGCGAGCCGGCGACGGTGACGTCGGCGCCCCAGGCGTCGTGCCGGTATTCGGCCGATGCCAGGCCCGAAATGCTGTCGACCAGCAGCAGCGCCGGGTGCCCGGCGGCGTCGATGGCGCGCCGCACGGCCAGGATGTCGCTGGTGGCGCCGGTGGAGGTCTCGTTGTGCACCACGCACACGGCCTTGATGCGGTGGCCGCCATCGGCCTTCAGCCGCTCCTCGATCAGGTGCGCCTGCACGCCCTTGCGCCAGCCCTCGGCGCCCGGCAGGCCGACCACCTCGGTGGCCAGGCCCAGGCGGGTGGCCAGCTTGTTCCACAGGGCGGCGAAGTGCCCGGTCTCGTACATCAGCACCGCATCGCCCGGGCTCAGCGTGTTGACCAGCGCGGCCTCCCAGGCGCCCGTGCCCGAGGCCGGGTAGATGACCACCGGGTGCCGGGTCTGGAACACCTGCTGCATGCCCTGCAGCACGCGCAGGCCCAGCGCGCCGAACTCCGGCCCGCGGTGGTCGATGGTGGGCAGGCTCATCGCACGCAGGATGCGGTCGGGTACCGGCGAGGGGCCGGGGATCTGCAGAAAATGGCGGCCGGTGGGGTGGAAGTCGAGGGTCAGCATGGCATGGAGGGGTTCAGGTCGGCGGCGATTCTGCATGCAAAATCTGAGCTGCACAATGGATGAATTTCGTAAGGTAGTTTGCGAACCCGGCTCTTTTGCATACAAAATCAGGCCCATGACAGCGAAAGTCATTCCGATCCCGCGCGCGCTGCACGAGCAGGTCGCGCAGCGGCTGCGCCAGATGCTGGTGGAAGGCCGCATCGAACCCGGGGCCAAGCTCAACGAGCGCGCCCTGTCCGAACTGCTGGCCGTGTCGCGCACGCCGCTGCGCGAAGCCATCAAGATGCTGGCGGCCGAGGGCCTGGTGGAGCTGCTGCCCAACCGCGGCGCCATCGCCGTGTCCCTGACCGAGGCCGACGTGCTCGACACCTTCGAGGTGATGGCGGGGCTGGAAGCACAGTCCGGCGAACTCGCGGCCGAACGCATCACCGACGCCGAACTCGCCGAGATCCAGGCCATGCACTACGAAATGATGGCCGCCTACACGCGGCGCGACCTCTCGGCCTACTACAGGCTCAATGCGCGCATCCACGACGCGATCAACGCCGCCGCCCGCAACCCGGTGCTGGCCACGGTCTACCGCCAGGTCAACGCGCGCCTGCAGGCGCTGCGTTTCCGCTCCAACCAGGACGGCGAGAAGTGGAAGTCCGCGGTCGCCGAGCACGAACGCATGATCGCGGCCCTGGCCGCGCGCGACGGCGCCGCCATGCGCGAGGTGCTGGTGGCCCACCTGCGCAACAAGCGCGACGTGGTGCTGGAGCAGCTGCGGGCGCACCAGGCCGAGGCCGCCGGGGGATCGGCGTCGTGAACGCGCCCCTGCCCGTCCATGTCACCCGCGAGGATGCCGGCGCCGCCTACGACACGGTGGCGCGCGCCTCCAACGAAGTGGCCGGCCGGCTGGCGCAGCGCCTGGCCACGCAAACGCAGGGCGAGGTGCTGTTCTCCGCCGCCGACCGCGGCCGCTACGCCACCGACGCCTCGATCTACCAGGTCATGCCGGTGGGCGTGTTCGTGCCCCGCACCGTGGAGGATGCGCGCCTGGCCCTGGACATCTGCCGCGACCTGAAGGTGCCGGTGGTGCCGCGCGGCGGCGGCACCAGCCAGTGCGGCCAGACCGTCGGCGCCGGGCTGGTGATCGACTTCTCCAAGCACGTGCGCGCCGTCCTGGACGTCAACGCGCAGGAGCGCACCGTGACGGTGGAACCCGGCCTCGTGCTGGACCACCTCAACGCGCAGCTGAAGAAGCTGGGCCTGTGGTACCCGGTCGACGTGTCCACCGCGGCCCAGGCCACGCTGGGTGGCATGGCCGGCAACAACTCCTGCGGCAGCCGCAGCATCGCCTACGGCAACATGGTGCACAACGTGCTGGGCGCCGAAGCCTGGACCTCCGACGGCGTGCTGCACCGCTTCGGCCGCTTCGACGAGGCCACCGGCGCCACCCGCGCGCTGGGCGAGCACGTGCGCGAACTGGCGGCGCAACTGCGCGGCGAGATCGAGACGCACTGGCCCAAGGTGCTGCGGCGCGTGGGCGGCTACAACCTCGACGTCTTCCACAACCAGAACGAGCGGCCCTACACGGCCGACGGCAGCGTCAACCTGGCGCACCTGCTGGTGGGCAGCGAAGGCACGCTGGCGCTCACGCGCAGCCTCAAGCTGCGCCTTGCGGAACTGCCGCGCGCCAAGGTGCTGGGGGTGGTCAACTTCGCCAGCTTCTACCGCGCCATGGACGCGGCCCAGCACATCGTGCAGCTGGGGTCCGACGGCACCCTGGCCGCGGTGGAGCTGGTCGACCGCACGATGATCGAGCTGTCGCTGCGCAACCCGGCCTTCGCGCCCACCGTGCGACGCGCGCTGCTGGGCGAGCCCGAAGCCCTGCTGCTGGTGGAGTTCGCCGGCGCCGACCGCGCGGCGCTGCTGCGCAAGCTGGCCGCGCTGGAGGAGCTGATGGGCGACCTGGGCCTGCCCGGCTCGGTGGTCGCCATGCCCGACGAGGGGCCGCAGAAGGCGCTGTGGGAAGTGCGCAAGGCCGGCCTCAACATCATGATGAGCCTCAGGGGCGACGGCAAGCCGGTGAGCTTCATCGAGGATTGCGCGGTGCCGCTTGCGCACCTGGCCGAATACACCGAGGCGCTCACCGCGGTGTTCCGCCGCCACGGCACGCGCGGCACCTGGTATGCGCACGCCTCGGTGGGCACGCTGCACGTGCGCCCCATCCTCGACATGCGGCGCGACGGCGCGGCCCGCATGCGCGCCATCGCCGAGGAAGCCTCGGCCCTGGTGCGCAAGTACAAGGGCGCCTACTCCGGCGAGCACGGCGACGGCCTGTGCCGCGGCGAGTGGGTGCGCTGGCAGTTCGGCCCGCGCATCGACGAGGCCTTCGCCACCATCAAGCACCGCTTCGACCCGGCCGGCCTGCTGTGCCCGCAGCGCATCGTCGATGCGCCGCGCATGGACGACACGCGGCTGATGCGCTTCCCACCCGCGTACAAGGTGATCCCGTTGCAGCCGGTCCTGGACTGGAGCGCCTGGGACGTGCAGAACGATCCGGCCACCGAAGAGACCACCGCGCCCGGCACCGGCGGCGACCCGGCCCGCGGCCTGGCCAAGGCGGTGGAGATGTGCAACAACAACGGCCATTGCCGCAAGTTCGACGCCGGCACCATGTGCCCCAGCTACCGCGTGACGCGCGACGAGCAGCACCTCACGCGCGGGCGCGCCAACACGCTGCGGCTGGCCCTCAGCGGCCAGCTGGGTGAAGAGGGCCTGGCCAGCGACGCCGTGCGCGAGGCGCTCGACCTGTGCGTCAGCTGCAAGGGCTGCAAGCGCGACTGCCCCACCGGGGTCGACATGGCGCGCATGAAGATCGAGGTCCTGCATGCCGACCGGCGCCGCCGCGGCTGGTCGCTGCGCGACCGGCTGGTGGCGCACCTGCCGGACTACGCCGCCACCGCCAGCCGCTTCGCCGGCGTGCTGAACCTGCGCAACCGCAGCCGCTGGCTGGCGGCAGCCGGCGAGAAGCTGCTGGGATTCGCGGCGCGGCGGCCGCTGCCGGCCTGGCGGCGCGACCACTTCTTCCACGGGGCGACACCCGGCGCCACGCGCGCCGAGGTGCTGGCCGCGGCGCGGCCGGTGGTGCTGTTCGTCGACACCTTCAACGGCTTCTTCGAGTCCGGCAACGCCCGTGCGGCGCTGCAGGTGCTGGAGGCGGCGGGCTACACCGTGCACGTGGCGGCCCGCGCCGAAGGCGAAGGCAGGCACCTGTGCTGCGGCCGCACCTATCTCGCCAGCGGCATGGTGGAGGCGGCGCGCGCCAAGGCCAGCGAACTGCTGCAGGCGCTGCAGCCCTTCGTCGAGCGGGGCATCGCCATCGTCGGCCTGGAGCCCTCGTGCCTGCTGACGCTGCGCGACGAGGTCACGGCCATGGGCCTGGGCGCGCCGGCCGAGGCGCTGGCGCGCCAGGCGCTGCTGCTGGAGGAGTTCCTGGCCCGCGAGGCCGCGGCCGGCCGGCTGGAGACGCTGCGCGCCCGGCTGCGACCGCTGCAGCAGCCGCTGCTGGTGCACGGCCACTGCCACCAGAAGGCCTTCGGCGCGGTCGCGCCGGTGCTCGAGGTGCTGCGCCTCATCCCCGGCGCCGATCCGCAGCTGGTGGAGACCAGCTGCTGCGGCATGGCCGGCAGCTTCGGCTACGAGGCACGACACGCCGAGGTGTCGCTGCGCATGGCCGAACTGGCGCTGCTGCCGGCCATCCGCTCGGCCCCCGAGGCCATCGTCGTCGCCGACGGCACCAGCTGCCGCCACCAGATCGCCGACGGCGCGCAACGGCAGGCCGTGCACGCCGCCGTGCTCCTCGCCCGGCAGCTCGCGCCTTAGCGCAGCCACGCCGGCGCGGGCGCTGCGCGGCGGCGGCCAGCCCGACGCGCGCGTCACAAAGTCGCAGAAGTGACTACCAGACTTCACTGGCGGTCCATGCGCGGCGGATCTCCGCGGCCCGTGCGGCTTTGGCGCCCGGCCGTGGGCGCCGGCGCCGGCCGCAAACGCATGGAAACCCCATGCACAATGGACGCCGTGACGACGCCCTGCATCATCCGCGCCGCCCTCCCCGCCGACGAAGACGCCTGGCGGGCGCTGTGGAAGGGCTACTGCGACTTCTACGGCACGCGGCTGCCCCAGGCGGTGACCGACCGGACCTGGAAGCGCATCCTCGACCCTGACGCCCAGCTGATGTGCGTGGTGGCCGAGGTCGACGGCCGGGTGCAGGGCTTCGCCAACTGCGTGGTGCACGAGAACACCTGGGAGACCCAGGCCGTGTGCTACCTCGAGGACCTGTTCGTCGCCCCAGCCGCGCGCCGCCACGGCATCGGCGG
>JAEZKX010000042.1 GCA_023436025.1 Pseudomonadota bacterium
GCCCCGAGCCCCGAGCCGCGAGCCGCGAGCCGCCCGGCCTCAGTTGCCGCGCAGGCGGAAGCGCTGCAGCTTGCCGGTTTCGGTGCGCGGCAGGGCGCTGACGAACTCGATCTCGCGCGGGTACTTGAAGGGTGCGATGGTCGCCTTGACGTGGTCCTGCAGGGCCTTGACCATGGCGGCGTCGCCGGTGTGGCCGCTGCGCAGCACGCAGAAGGCCTTGACGATCATGCCGCGCTCCTCGTCGGGCTTGCCGATCACGCCGCACTCGGCCACGGCCGGGTGCTTCAGCAGCGCGTCCTCCACCTCGGGTCCGCCGACGTTGTAGCCGGCGGTGATGATCATGTCGTCGGCGCGCGCCTGGTAGAAGAAGTAGCCGTCGTCGTCCTGCACGAAGGCGTCGCCGGGGTAGTTCCAGCCGTCCTTCACGTAGTGGGCCTGGCGCGGATCGTCCAGGTACCTGCAGCCGGTGGGACCGATCACCGCCAGCTTGCCGATGGTGCCGCGCGGCACTTCGCGTCCTGCGTCGTCGACCACCTTCGCCTGGTAGCCGGGCACCACCTTGCCGATGGCGCCGCGCCGCACCTCGGCGCCGGCCGAGGAGATGAAGATGTGGAACATCTCGGTGGCGCCGATGCCGTCCAGCATCTCGATGCCGGTGGCCTGCTTCCACAGCTGCCGCGTGGCATCGGGCAGGCCTTCCCCGGCGCTGACGCTGGTGCGCAGCTTTCCGATGCCCAGCTCGCGCGCGAAGGCGGCGGCCTGGCGGTAGAAGGTGGGCGCCGTGTAGCAGATGGTGGCGCCCGAGTCGATGATGGCGCGCACCAGCACTTCGGGCGTGTAGGGCGCGTCGTGGAAGTAGACCGAGGCGCCGGCCCACATGGGGAACACCAGCAACCCGCCCAGCCCGAAGGTGAAGGCCAGCGGCGGCGTGCCCAGCACGATGTCGTCGGGCGTGGCCCGCAGCACATGGCGTGGCCAGGCCTCGCAGGCCGCCAGCACGTCGCGGTGCGTGTGCACGGCCGCCTTGGGCTTGCCGGTGGTGCCCGAGGTGAAGGCCAGCATGGCGATGTCCTCGGCCGCCGTGGGGCAGGGCGCGAAGCCGCCTTCCTTGGCCGCGGCCCGCACCGCCAGCGATCCGGGGGCGTCGCCGGCGTTGAAGGCCACCACCGCCTGCAGCACCGGGCGGTCCTTGCGCGCCGCTTCCAGCTCGTCGAGCAGCTTGGCGTCGCACAGCGCCAGGGTCGGCTGCGCCTTGTCGATGATGGTGCCCAGTTCGCCGGCGCGCAGCAGCGGCATGGTGGCCACGGCCACGCCGCCGGCCTTGACCACCGCCAGCCAGGCGAGCGCCAGGCCGATGGAGTTGCCGCCGCGCAGCAGCACGCGGTTGCCAGGCACCATGCCGAAGTCCTCGACCAGCACGCGGCAGATGCGGTCGACGCGGTCGCGCACGTCCTGGTAGGTCAGGGTGATCCTGGGCGAGCGCAGCAGCGCGCGCGTGCCCCAGCCCTTGGCCGGCGCCCGGTCCAGCAGCTCCTCCACCGCATTGAGCTGCGCCGGGAACTGCAGCTCGGGCCGGTCGAGCAGCAGGCGCGGCAGCGCCTCGGCGCTCGGCAGGCGGTCGTGGACGAAACGGTCGGTCTGCGCGGAAGTCATGCGGCGGTCTCCTGGCGGGGGGCGGTGGCGTGGTCCTTCACCTTGCCGAGCAGGCGGTGCAGGGTGGCGATGTCCTTGTCGCTCAGGGCCGAGAAGGCTTCGACGATCCAGGCCTCGTGCTGGCGCGCCATGTCGTTGAACTGCTTGCGTCCGCGGGGGGTGAGGCGCACGCGGTAGGCGCGGCGGTCGCCCTCGACGTCAATGCGCTCCACCAGTCCTTCGTTGACCAGCTGGTCGGTGATGCCGGTGACGTTGCCGCCGGTCACCATCATGCGGCGCGACAGCTCGTTCATCTTCAGGCCGGCGGGCGCGCGTTCCAGCTGCGCCATCAGGTCGAAGCGGGGCAGGGTGGTCTCGAAGCGCTCGCGCAGGCCGGTGCGCACCTGCTTCTCGATGATCTGGGTGCACGTCAGCAGGCGCAGCCAGAGCCGCAGCGCCTCGGGATGCTCGCTGTGCGCGCGCGCTTCCAGGTCCATGGGCGTCCTTGTTGGTGGAGCTAAATAGTTTAGGGTTGAATTAATCAGGCCGCAAGCCGATGCGCCGACAGCGGCTAGGGAATCGTCCTACGACGGCCAAGTTGACGCGTCGGCGCGTCCCGGTCTAGATTCCCCGGATGGAACCGCTGGTACAAAAGCTCGAATCGCAGCTTGCCACGCTGCCCGTCTCCCTCTCGATCGCGCTGCCCGGCGGGCGCCGCATCGGGCCCGCCAATGCGGCGGTGCAGCTGGAGTTCCAGGACTGGTCGGGCCTGGCCACGCTGGCCGCCGGCCAGATCGGCAAGGTCGCCGAGGACTACGTCGAGAAGCGGGTCGGGATCGAAGGCCGCATGCGCGACGTCATGGCCGCCGCGGCCCACCTGCTGCCCGGCAGCCCGGTGTCCAGCGACACCAGCTGGTGGACGCAGGCGATCCGGCGCGCGCGCTCGCTCGCCGCCCACACCCACCAGAAGGACGCCGAGCAGATCCGCTTCCACTACGACGTCTCCGACGACTTCTACGCGCTGTGGCTCGATCCGCGCCGGGTCTACTCGTGCGCCTATTTCCGCGAAGCCTCCCTGTCGCTGGCGCAGGCGCAGGAGGCCAAGCTCGACCACATCTGCCGCAAGCTGATGCTGCGCCAGGGCGAGCGCTTCCTCGACATCGGCGCCGGCTGGGGCGGCCTGCTGCTGTGGGCGGCCGAGAACTACGGTGTCGACGCCACCGGCATCACCCTGTCGCAGAACCAGCATGCCTACGTCAACCGCCTGATCCGGGAGCGCGGCCTGCAGGACCGCGTGCGCATGCTGCTGCTGGATTACCGCGACCTGGAAGAGCGCCAGCCTTTCGACAAGATCGCCTCGGTCGGCATGTTCGAGCACGTCGGCGTGGCCAACATGACGGCCTATTTCGCCAAGATCCAGCGCCTCCTGGTGCCGGGCGGGCTGGTGATGAACCACGGCATCACCGCCGGCAGCGTCGAGCCGGGCCAGCTGGGCGCAGGCATGGGCGATTTCATCAGCAAGTACATCTTTCCCGGTGGCGAGCTGCTGCACCCCAGCCTGGTGCTGCGCGACATGGCGGTGGCCGGCTTGGAGATGCTCGACACCGAGAGCCTGCGGCCGCACTACGCGCGCACGCTGTGGGCCTGGTCGGATGCGCTGGAGGAGCGCCTGGACGAGGCGCGCGCGGTGCTCGAGAAGACGCACGGCGCCGAGGGCGCGGGCATGGTGCTGCGCGCCTACCGGCTGTACCTGGCTGGTTGCGCCATGTCCTTCGAACGCGGCTGGATCTCGCTGCACCAGATCCTGGCCGCCCGGCCGGATGGCAACATGAACACGGGCATGATGCGCGGCGCGCAGTCGGCTTATCCCTTCACGCGCGACTACATGTATCGCTGATACTCGCCCGCATGCTCTACAAGTTCAAATCCAAGGCCGCCGGCGAGCTGATCATGCTGGAGCCCAACGGCCGGCGCATCCTGGAGATCATCGGCAAGGACCCGGGACCCACGGGGATCATCCTGCCGGGGCAGATGGCCGGCGCCATCCGCGCGCTGCAGGACGCCGTCTCGCGCGAGGAGCAGGAGCAGCAGGCGGCCATCGAGGAAGCCAAGGCCAAGGGCGAGGCCCCGCCCCGCTTCGAGGGCGTTTCCCTGCGGCAGCGGGCCGTGCCCTTCCTCGACATGCTGCGGCGCGCGGAAGCGGCGGACGTGGAGATCGTCTGGGGGGTCTGACCCCTCAATCCACCTTGGCGCCGGACGCCTTCACCACCGGCTGCCACTTCTTCAGCTCGGCATCGATGTGCCGCGCGAACTCGGCCGGCGTGTTGCCGCTGGGGATCGCGCCCTGCGCCAGCAGGCGCTCCTTCATCTGCGGCGTGGCCAGCGCCTTGGCCGTCTCCTGCTGCAGGCGGTTGACGATGTCCATGGGCGTGCCGGCCGGCGCCAGCAGGCCGAACCAGGAGCTCGCCTCGAAGCCCTTGAGGTCGAGGGCCTGTTCCACCGTCGGCACGCCGGGCAGGGCCTCGGATGGGCGCGCGCTGGTGACCGCCAGCGCCTTGAGCTTGCCCGACTTGATGTGGGGCATGGCCGAGGGCAGGTTGTCGAACATCACGTCCATGTCGCCGGCCATCAGGCTGAACAGCGCCGGGTTGGAGCCGCCGAAGGGGAAGTGCGTCATGTAGACGCCGGCCATGCTCTTGAACAGCTCGCCCGCCAGGTGGATCGAGGTGCCGTTGCCGCTGGACGCCATGTTCAGCTTGCCCGGGTTCGCCTTGGCGTACTTCACGAAATCCCGCGCATTGGCGATGTTGCGCGCGGCCGCCTTCTCGGTGTTGACCACCATCACGTTCGGCACGCCGGCCACCAGCGTGACCGGCTGGAAGTCCTTCTGCGGGTCGAAGGGCATCCGGGCGTAGAGCCATTTGTTGATCGACTGCGTGCCGACCGTGCCCATCAGCAGCGTGTAGCCGTCGGGGGCCGACTTGGCCACCGCATCGGCGCCGATGTTGCCGCCGGCGCCGGGGCGGTTGTCGACCACGAAGGACTGGCCCATGGACTTGGTCAATTCCTGCGCCACCGCGCGTGCCAGGATGTCGGTGGTGCCGCCGGCGGCGAAGGGCACGACGATGCGCACGGGCTTGGCGGGCCAGGCGCCCTGGGCCTGGGCCTGGGCCGCCAACGGCAGCGCGGCGGCGAGGGCGAGGAGGTGGCGGCGGGAAAGGGACAGGGTCATGCGGGTCTCCAGTGTTCTTGGGTCGGGCGCGGCCGTGCCGCCCCGGGGGTGGGATCCGCGCATCCTTCATGCTGGGCATCGCGCGGGTGCGCCCGCGCAGCGGGCGCACCCAGCGGCCGGTCGGTCTTTCGCCGGCTGGCGCCGGCGGTGCGCCCGCCGCGCGCGCGCACCATGCGTGGGACGTGGCCGGCTTGGCTTCAGTCCACGTAGACGCCGGCGGCCTTGATGGCCGGGCTCCACTTGGCGATCTCGGCCTGCACGTACTTCTTGTGCTCGGCGGGCTCGACGCGGCGGTCGGTGACGACCACGGCGCCCAGGCCCTCCTGCTTCTTGATGAAGTCCGGGTCCTTCAGCGCCACCTTCAGCGCGTCGTTGAGCTTCTTCAGCACCGGCGCCGGGGTGCCCTTGGGCGCGTAGAGGCCGTGGAAGATGCTGACGTTGAAGCCCTTGGCGCCCAGCTCGTCCATGGTCGGCAGTTCCTTCAGCGCCGGCGTGGTCAGGCGCTTGGGCGACGTGACTGCGAAGGCCTTGACCTTCTTGCCCTCGATCTGTGCCGTGGTGTTGGTGGTCTGGTCGCACATCAGGTCGATCTGGCCGCCCATCAGGTCGGTCATCGCCGGGCCGGTGCCCTTGTAGGGCACGGCGGTCATGGCCACGCCCACCGCCTGCTGGAACAGCATGCCGCACAGGTGCGAGGCCGAGCCGACGCCGGCGTTGCCCAGGTTGACCTTGCCCTTGTTGGCATTCACCCAGGCCACCATTTCCTTGTAGTTGTTGGCGGGCAGGCTGGGCTTGCCGATCACGGTCATGGGCACGTCGTTGATCAGGCCGACATACTCGAAGTCCTTCTCGACATCGAAGGGGATGTTGCGCACCAGCGTCGGCATGGTGGCCATGCCGATGTGGTGGACCAGCAGCGTGTGCCCGTCCGGCGCGGCCTTGGCGACCTTGTTGGCGCCGATGGAGCCGCCGGCGCCGGCGGCGTTGTCGACCACCACCGTGACGTTGCCCAGGGGCTTGCGCATGGCTTCGGCCAGGTCGCGCGCGACCCGGTCGGTGGGACCGCCGGCCGAGAACGGCACGATGATCGTGATCGGCTTGCTGCCGGGGAAGTCCTGGGCCGACGCGCCGAGGGCGAGCGCGCACAGGGCGAGGGGCAGCAGGGGCTTGAGGACTGACTTCATCATTGTTCCTTCCTGAATGACAGGCGCATGATAGGCAGGCCCTCGTTCCGGTGCATCGCGGCTACTACCTAGCAACGCATGAGGGAGAACCCCACTCGGGATGGCCGTCGCGCGGCCGCAGCTAGCGGTAGCTGCGCGCGTCCTCGATGACCTTGCCGTCGTTGGGCAGGCTGCCCGGCGCGACCAGCCGGACCTCGCCGCGCAGCTTGGTGAGCTCGCGCACCGCCTCGGCGATGCGCGCGTCCAGGCCCGGTGGCGCGGCGGTCACCTCCGCCTGCAGGGTCATGGTGTCGCTGGCCATCTCGCCGCCGACCACCAGCCGCGCCTTGAGGATCTCGGGAAAGCGGCCCACGATGGCGGCGACCTGGTGCGGATGCACGAACATGCCGCGGACCTTGGTCGTCTGGTCGGCCCGCCCCAGCCAGCCGCGGATGCGCATGTTGGTGCGGCCGGTGGGGTCGCTGCCCCCGAGCACGGCGGAGAGGTCGCCGGTGCCGAAGCGGATCAGCGGATAGCCCGGGTTGAGCGTGGTCACCACCACCTCGCCCACCTCGCCGGGCGGCACCGGGTCGCCGGTGCCGGGGCGCACGATCTCGACGATGACGCCTTCGTCCACCACCAGGCCTTCGCGCGCCCGTGTCTCGTAGGCGACCAGGCCCAGGTCGGCCGTGGCATAGCTCTGGTAGACGTCCAGGCCGTGTTCGGCGAACCAGTCGCGCAGGCTGGGCGGCAGGGCCTCGCCGCCCACCAGGCCCTTGTGCAGGCAGCGCAAGGCGGTGCCGGCCTCGGCGGCCTTCTCCAGCAGGATGCGCAGGAAGCTGGGCGTGCCGAGGTAGCCCACCGGCTGCAGTTCGGCGATGGCCTGCAACTGCTGCTCGGTCTGGCCGGTGCCGGCGGGGAACACGGTGCAGCCCACCGCGTGGGCGCCCGATTCCATGATGAAGGCGCCCGGCGTGAAGTGGTAGCTGAAGCAGTTGTGCACCAGGTCGCCCGCGCGGAAGCCGGCCGCGAACAGCGCGCGGCCCGCGCGCCAGTAGTCGCGGGTGCCGCCGGCCGGCTCGTAGATGGGCCCGGGCGAGGCGAACAGGTGCGGCATGGCGGGGCCGCGCACCAGGGCCGAGAAGCCGCCGAAGGGGTCGTGCGGGCGACTCGCCCGCTGGCGCGCCTGCAGCTCGGACTTGCGCGTGACGGGCAAGCGCGCCAGCGCGGCGCGCGAGGTGACGGCGGCGGCGTCGATGCCGGCCAGGATCTCGCGGTAGGCGGCGGTGCGTTCCTGGGCGTGCGCCACCTGCGCCGGCAGCGCGGCCAGGGTCTCGGCTTCGCGCTGCGCCGGGGGGCGCGTCTCCAGGCTGTCGAAGTATTCGTTCATGGTCCGCGCCTCACGCCAGCCAGCGCTTGCGGCGCTTGTAGCTCTTGACGTCGCGGAAGCTCCTGCGCTGGCCGCCGCCCACGCCCAGGTAGAACTCCTTGACGTCCTCGTTGTCGGCCAGGCTGGCGGCCGGCCCGTCCATCACGATGCGGCCGCTTTCCATGATGTAGCCATAGTCGGCGTACTTCAGCGCCATGTGGGTGTTCTGCTCCGCCAGCAGGAAGGTCACCCGTTCGCGCGCGTTGAGGTCCTTCACGATCTCGAACACCTCCTCGACGATCTGCGGCGCCAGCCCCATCGAGGGTTCGTCCAGCAGCACGAGGGTGGGGTTGGCCATCAACGCGCGGCCGATGGCGCACATCTGCTGCTCGCCACCCGAGGTGTAGGCCGCCTGCGAGCCGCGGCGCTGCTTCAGGCGCGGGAAGTAGGCATAGACCTTCTCCAGCGTGGCCGCCACCTCGGCCCGGTCGCGGCGGGTGTAGGCGCCGGTCAGCAGGTTCTCCTCGATGGTCAGGTGGGCGAAGCAGTGGCGTCCCTCCATGACCTGCACCACGCCGCGCTGCACCAGTTCGGCGGGCGTGAGGTTCTCGATGCGTTCGCCGCGCAGCGCGATCGATCCCTTGGTCACCGCGCCGCGTTCGCCCGCCAGCAGGTTCGACACGGCCCGCAAGGTGGTCGTCTTGCCCGCGCCATTGCCCCCCAGCAGCGCCACGATGCCGCCCTCGCGCACCTGCAGCGACACGCCCTTGAGCACCTGGATCACGTGGTTGTAGATGACTTCGATGCCGTTGATGTCGAGGACGATGGGGCTCATGGGAGTCATGGGGCGCATGGGGGCTAGAGGCTGGAGGCTAGAGGCTAGGGA
>JAEZKX010000056.1 GCA_023436025.1 Pseudomonadota bacterium
AATGCCAATGCCAATGCCAATGCCAATGCCAATGCCAATGCCGTGCACACCGTCTCCGATGCCCCGGCCGCGCAGGACATCGCGGACCGACCGGTGCGGTATGCGGTGGCCGTCACGTCCGCGATCCTGGACGACGTCGAGCGCGAGGGACGCGCGCTGGATTGACCCGCTCCCCCCCAGGCCGAGGGGCGGACAGCCGCGTTGGAGGGCATCGCCTCGGCGGGCCTGCCGGCACGAACGGGCGGATACTGCGACGTCCGCGCGCGAGGCGTGGATCGAAGCACTGGAGACGCCATGACCCGGATCCGCTACGCGCTGTGGGGACTGCTGCTGGGCATGGCGGGCCTGTGGTTGCTTGCCGATTCGCTGCTGCCGCGGCCCTTCGGCTATTTTCCCTTCCGCTCGGTGTTCGTCCAGCTGACGGGCGTGCTCGCGATCGCGGCGATGAGCGCGGCCATGGTGCTGGCGGTGCGGCCGGCCTGGCTGCAGCCGCACCTCGGCGGCCTCGACAAGATGTACCGGCTGCACCGCTGGCTGGGCATCAGCGCCCTCGTCATCGGCGCCGTCCACTGGTGGTTCGCGCAGGGCACGAAGTGGATGGTCGGCTGGGGTTGGCTCGAGCGGCCGGTGCGCGGCGGCTCTCGCGGCGGTGTCCCTCTGGAGGGACTGCGCGGCTGGCTCGCCAGCCAGCGCGGGCTGGCCGAGGACATCGGCGAGTGGGCCTTCTACGCCTTCGTCATCCTGGCGGTGATCGCGCTGTCCAGGCGCGTGCGCTACGAGCACTTCCGCACGACGCACAAGGCGCTGCTGGTCGTCTATCCGCTGCTGGCCTGGCACACCGTCGTGCTCGCCAAGCCGGCTTACTGGACGCAGCCGGTGGGCTGGGCGCTGGCCGCGCTGCTGCTCGCCGGCCTGGCGGCGACCTTGTGGATCCTCGCGGGCCGCGTGGGCCACGGCCGCAAGGTGGCCGGACGCATCGCATCGCTCGACGACCATCCGCAGTCGCGCGTCATGGAGATCGGCGTGGAACTCGGCCCGGGCTGGCGCGGTCACCGCGCGGGCCAGTTCGCCTTCGTCACGACCGACAAGGCCGAGGGCGCCCATCCCTTCACCATGGCATCGGCCTGGCCCGACGACGGCCCGGTGCTCTTCGTGGTCAAGGCGCTCGGCGACCACACGGCCCACCTGCGCGAGCAGCTGCGCGTGGGCCAGCCGGTGGTGGTGGAAGGCCCCTACGGCTGCTTCGATTTCGAGGACGGCCATGGGCGCCAGATCTGGATCGGCGCCGGCATCGGCATCACGCCCTTCATCGCCCGCATGAAGCAGCTCGCCCGCGAGGGCCGCACGCAACGCATCGACCTCTACCACGCGGTGATGCGGCGCGACCCGTCGGTGCTCGACAAGCTCGCGGGCGACGCGCGCGCGGCCGGCGTGACGCTGCACCTGCACGTGACGGACGACACCGGCGAGCTCCTGACCGGGGCGAAGATCCGCGGCGAGCTGCCGGACTGGGGCCAGGCGAGCGTGTGGTTCTGCGGTCCCTCGGCCTTCGGCGCCGCGGTGCGCGCGGATTTCATGCGGCACGGACTGCCGCGCGAGGCCTTCCACCAGGAGCTGTTCGAGTTCCGGTGACACGCCGGCGCCGGGGCTTCCGGACGGCTTGCGATCGCGTCCATCGGCACCTCGCGGGCCGATAAGCCCCCGTTGCCGCGCATGCAAAGTTATAATTGCCCGGCTTTCTCGATCATTGCTTCACGCCGTTGATGCTAATGGATCAATTCGTCGCCGCGCGCGGGTCATCGAACCCATGCGGCCGAAAACCTGCCGGGCTCCAGGCCCGGCACCACGGACGGCCTTTCCGTCCGCGTTGCTAGTCACGCTCATCCAGTCGGCGCCCCTCGACCAGGCCCGCCGGCTGCAAATGAGCGCCGGCGGGCACTGGGTTCGCCACACGTCGTCTTCAGTGCCTGCCGGCAGCCTCCTGGGCCGCCGCGAGCACTCGCGCGCGCTTCCCGCTCCTGGCGCTCCTGCGCCGTCCGGCTGCTGACATGCCCGCCGTCGCCCGCGTGGCGGCGCTTTGTCCACTACCTCACAAGGAGCTCAGGCACATGGCCAAAGGAATCCTCATCGACCACGTCTTCAAGGTCTTCGGCGACCGACCCGAAGAAGCCCTGGCGCTGGCCCGGCAAGGCTTGTCCAAGAGGGAGATCCTGGCGCGCAGCGGCCAGTCGATCGCCGTGTTCGACGCCACCTTCGAGATCCAGGCCGGCGAGATCTTCGTCATCATGGGCCTGTCGGGCTCGGGCAAGTCGACGCTGGTGCGGCTGCTCAACCGCCTGATCGAACCCACGTCGGGCCGCATCCTCATCGACGGCACCGACATCAATGCCCACTCCGATGCCAAGCTGCGGGCGCTGCGCCGCAAGGACATCAGCATGGTGTTCCAGTCCTTCGCGCTGATGCCGCACATGACCGTGCGCGACAACACCGCGTTCGGCCTGGAGCTGTCCGGCGTGGGCAAGAAGGAGCGGCTGGCGGTGGCCGACGAGGCCCTGGCGCGCGTCGGCCTGGCCGGCTGGGGCGCGAGCTATCCCGACGAACTCTCGGGCGGCATGCAGCAGCGCGTCGGCCTGGCGCGCGCGCTGGCGGCCGACCCCTCGATCCTGCTGATGGACGAGGCCTTCTCGGCGCTCGACCCCATCATCCGCACCGAGATGCAGTCCGAGCTGCTGCGGCTGCAGAAGGAACAGCGCCGCACCATCGTCTTCATCTCGCACGACCTCGACGAGGCCATGCGCATCGGCGACCGCATCGCCATCATGAAGGACGGCCAGGTGGTGCAGGTCGGCACGCCGGACGACATCCTGCGCAACCCGGCCAACGACTACGTGCGCAGCTTCGTGCGCGGCGTCGATGCCGCCTCGGTGTTCAAGGCCGGCGACATCGCCCGCAAGTCGCTCACCGTGGTGTCGGAGCATCCGGAGCGCGGCGCCCGCGCCGCCCTCAAGCAGCTGGAAGACCAGGACCGCGACTTCGCCTACGTGATCGACCCCGACAAGCGCTACCTGGGCACCGTGTCGGCCGACACCTTGCGCGCCGCGCTCGACGGGCGTTCCGGCCCGCTGGGACTGCGCCACGCCTTCCTGCACGACCTGGGCGCGATCGATGCCGACGCGCCGGTCGCCGAGCTGTTCGGCCAGGTGGCGAATGCGCCCTGCGCCCTGCCCGTGGTTTCGGCGGACGGCCGCTTCCGCGGCGCGATCAGCAAGACCACGTTGCTGAAGTTCCTCGACCGCGACACCCCGCCGGTGCCGCCCTCGCCCCCCGTCCCCTCGACCCAAGAAGAAAGGAGCGCCGCTTGACCGTCACCGCCGAACACGCCACCGCCACCACCCTGGCCCAATCCGACGTTCCGCCCGTGACGGTGGACAGCCCCTGGTCACCGCCGTCCGAGGCGCCCAGCGCGGCCTCGCCCTGGGACACGCCGGCCGGGACGACCGGGTCCGCCACTGAAGCGGCGGCACCCGACCCCTGGGCCAGCAGCATGGAGAGCGAAGCGGAGCCCGATCCGTGGGCCAGCAGCGTGGAAAGCGAAACGCCTGCCGGCGGCGATGCCTGGGCGACCTCGGTCGAAGACAACGCCACCCCGGCCGAGGGCTGGAGCGGCGCCGCAGGCGCCGACGCCGCCGAGCCGGGCTTCCAGCTGCAGCAGCTCTGGGACGGCTCCCTGCCGCTGACTGCATGGATCAACGATGGCCTGGGCTGGGTGGTGGAGAACTTCCGCCCCTTCTTCCAGACCGTGCGGGTGCCGATCCACGAGACGCTGACCTGGATCGAAGGCCTGCTGAGCGGCGCGCCCATGCTGGCGATGGTCGCCGTGCTGGGCCTGCTGGCGTGGCAGTTCGCCGGCCGCGGCATCGCCATCGGCGCCGTCGTCTCGCTGCTGCTGGTAGGCATGCTGGGCATCTGGAGCGAGGCGATGGTGACCCTGTCGCTGGTTCTGACCTCGCTGGTGTTCTGCGTCGCCATCGGCCTGCCCATGGGCATCCTGCTGGCCTCGAGCGACCGGGCGCAGCGCTGGACCCGCCCGCTGCTGGACGCGATGCAGACCACGCCGGCCTTCGTCTACCTGGTGCCGGTGGTGATGCTGTTCGGCATCGGCAACGTGCCGGGCGTCATCGTGACCATCATCTTCGCCCTGCCCCCGCTGGTGCGCCTGACCAACCTGGGCCTGCGCCAGGTGCGGCCCGACCTGGTCGAGGCTGCGCGTGCCTACGGGGCCTCGCCCTGGCAGATGCTCACCAAGGTGAAGCTGCCGCTGGCCATGCCCTCGATCATGGCGGGCATCAACCAGGCGCTGATGCTGTCGCTGTCGATGGTGGTGATCGCCTCCATGATCGCCGTCGGCGGCCTGGGCCAGATGGTGCTGCGCGGCATCGGCCGGCTCGACATGGGCATGGCCACCATCGGCGGCCTCGGCATCGTGCTGCTGGCCGTCACGCTGGACCGCCTGACCCAGGCCATGGGCACGCCGCGGCGCGGCGCCCGCCACTGGTGGCA
>JAEZKX010000052.1 GCA_023436025.1 Pseudomonadota bacterium
GCCGGGTACAGCTGCACCAGGTGGGCGGCGCCTGCGGCAGCAGCCGTCCACGGCGCCGGCGGTGCGGCCATCGCCGGCAGCGCCGCACCGGCCAGGCCATGCAGCGCGAAATCGGCCGAGGCGTCGCTGAGCCTGGCCTTGGCGCGCAGCACGAACATGGAAAGGCGCTTGAGGGTGGCCGGCAGCAGGTCGCGGCTGCACACCAGCAGGATCTCGTCGGGCGCGCGCTTGAGGACGATGAAGGAGGCCAGCATGCGTCCCTTGGCATTGCAGAAGGCGGCCAGGCGGGCCTGACCGACCGGCAGCAGGGCGATGTCCTGCGTCAGCTGGCCGTGCAGGAAGGAGGCGGCTTCTTCGCCCGCCGCGCGGATCACGCCCAGGTGGGGCAGGGCGGCGGCGCCGTTCAGGAGGGAAGTCATGGCTGAATTATCATGGCCGGTTGAATCCCGGGAGTGTGTAGGGCGGTGCGGTTCCTCAAGAGACTTTTCCTGCTGGGCCTGATCGGCGTCCTCGCGGCGGCCGGTGCCGGCTGGTGGTGGCTGCACAAGCCGATGGACTTGCGCGCGCCGGCGCTCGACCTGTCGATCGAGCCGGGCATGCTGCCGCGCACCGTGGCGCAGGCCGTGCGCGATGCCGGCGCCGACGTGGACCCGGACCTGCTGTACGCCTGGTTCCGCGTGTCCGGCCAGGGCCGCGCCATCAAGGCCGGCAGCTACGAGATGACCACCGGCATCACGCCGCGCACCCTGCTGGACAAGCTGGCGCGCGGCGAGGAGTCGCTGCGCGCGGTGACGCTGGTGGAAGGATGGAACATCCGCCAGGTGCGCGCCGCCCTGGCAAAAAGCGAGCAGCTCAAGCCCGACACCCAGGGCCTGTCGGATGAGGAGCTGATGAAGCTGCTGGGCCGGCCGGGCCAGCATCCGGAGGGCCGCTTCTTCCCCGACACCTACACCTATTCCAAGGGTTCCAGCGATGTCGCCGTGCTCAAGCGGGCGATGCGCGCCATGGACAAGCGCCTGGCCGAGGCCTGGGCGGCGCGCGCGCCGAACGTGGTTCTCAAGAGTCCGGACGATGCCCTGGTGCTGGCCAGCATCGTCGAGAAGGAGACCGGCAAGGCGGCCGACCGCACGCTGATCGCATCGGTGTTCCACAACCGGCTGCGCATCGGCATGCCCCTGCAGACCGATCCGACGGTAATCTACGGCATGGGCACGCGCTTCGACGGCAACCTGCGCAAGGTCGACCTGCAGACCGACACGCCGTGGAACACCTACACGCGCCCCGGCCTGCCGCCCACGCCCATCGCCATGCCGGGCAAGGCGTCGCTGCTGGCCGCGGTGCAGCCGGCCACCACCAGCATGCTGTATTTCGTGGCCAAGGGCGACGGCACCAGCCATTTCAGCCCCAGCCTCGACGAGCACAACCGGGCCGTCAACCGGTACCAGCGCGGCCAATGAGCGGGCTGTTCGTGAGCTTCGAAGGCATCGATGGGGCCGGCAAGTCGTCCCACATCGAGGCGCTGGCCGAGGCCTTCCGGGCCCGCGGCCGAACGGTCACGCAGACCCGCGAGCCGGGCGGCACGTCGGTGGCCGAGAAGTTGCGCACGCTGGCGCTGAACGATCCGATGGACGCCCTGACCGAGGCGCTGCTGATGTTCGCCGCACGGCGCGACCACCTGCTGCAGGTGATCGAGCCGGCCCTGGCGCGCGGCGACGTGGTGCTGTGCGACCGTTTCACCGACGCCACCTTCGCCTACCAGGGCGGCGGCCGCGGCTTCGACACCGCGGTGCTGCAACAGCTGGAACGCTGGGTGCAGTCCGTCCCCGCCGTCGCCGCGCCCGGCCTGCGCCAGCCGGACGTGACGCTGTGGTTCGACCTGCCGCCCGCCGTGGCCGCGGCCCGGCTGGCCGGCGCCCGCGTGCCCGACAAGTTCGAAGCCCAGCCGCAGGCCTTCTTCGCGCAGGTCGCGGCCGGCTATGCGGCGCGGCTTGCGGCCCATCCAGGCCGCTTCCTGCCCATCGACGCCGACCAGCCGCGCGCGCAGGTCTGGCAGGCGGTGGAAGCGGGCCTGCGCCAGCGGGGGCTGCTGTGACGACCGCCCCCTGGATCCGCGCGCAGCTGCACCAGCTGCTCGCCCAGCGCGGCCACGCCTGGCTGCTGCAGGGGCCGTCCGGCCTCGGCCAGTACGCCCTGGGCCTGGGCCTGGCCCGGGCCTGGCTGTGCGACACGCCGACGGCCGACGGCGCCTGTGGCCAGTGCGCCAGCTGCCACCAGATCGACGTCCGCGCCCATACCGACCTGGCGGTGCTGATGCCGGAGGTGGCGATGCAGGCGCTGGAGTGGCCGCTGGACGAGAAGGCGCAGAAGGAGATCGACGACAAGAAGCGCAAGCCCAGCAAGGAGATCCGCATCGAGGCGATGCGCGATGCCGTGGAGTTCGCGCAGCGCACCAGCGGGCGCGGCAAGGGCAAGGTGGTGCTGGTCTATCCGGCCGAGCGCATGAATCCGTTCACGGCCAATGCCCTGCTCAAGACGCTGGAAGAGCCTCCCGGCGACGTGCGCTTCGTACTGGCGACCGAGGCGGCGCACCAGCTGCTGCCCACCATCCGCAGCCGCTGCCAGGGCCACACCCTGGCCTGGCCGACGCCGCAGGAGGCGAGCGCCTGGCTGCAGGAGCAGGGCGTGCCCGGCGAAGCGGCGGGCGGCTTGCTGCGCGCCGCCGGCGGCCGGCCCGAGGACGCCTTGCGGCTGCACCAGGCCGGGCTTGACGCCCAGGCCTGGGCGCGCTGGCCCAAGGCGCTGGCACGCGGTGATGCCTCGGTGCTGGGGAATTGGGGCGCGCGCGAAGTGGTCGAATCGCTGCAGAAGCTGTGCCACGACCTGCTGGCCGTGCGCACCGGCGCCGCCCCGCGTTTCTTCATGCCGGCCGACCTGCCGCCCGCGGCCTCGGTGGCGGCGTTGACGCGCTGGTGGCGTGACCTGGCCGCCACAGCCCGGGTGGCCGACCACCCCTTCAATGCCGGTTTGATGCTGGAAGACCTTGTGACCCAGGCGCGCGCCGCCCTACACTCGAAAGCCTGACCCATGAGTTCGCCCGCCCCCAGCACCCCCCGTCCGAGCGTCATCCAGCTGGCCATCAAGGAGAAGGCCGCGCTGTATGCCGCGTACATTCCGCTGTTCTCCGACGGCGGCGTGTTCATCCCGACCACGCGGGAGTACAAACTGGGCGACGACGTCTACGTGCTTCTGTCGCTGCCGGAAGACCCGCAGCGCTACCCGGTGGCCGGCAAGGTGGCCTGGGTGACGCCGCCGCGCGCCGCCGCCAACCGCACCCAGGGCGTGGGCGTGCGCTTTCCGGCCGACGAAAAGTCCAAGCTGCTCAAGGTCAAGATCGAAGAGATCCTCGGTGGCCACCTGGCTTCCGAACGGCCGACGCAGACCATCTGAGCTGAATCCCTAGAATCTCCTTGACGCGCCGCCTGCCGCGGCCGCGTCGCCGTTGCCATGTTCGTCGATTCCCACTGCCACCTGACCTTTCCCGAGCTGGCCAGCCAGCTGCCGCAGATCCGCGCCGCCATGGAAGCGGCGCGCGTCGACCGCGCGCTGTGCATCTGCACCACGCTGGAGGAGTTCGAGGAGGTGCACGCGCTGGCCATGGCGCACGACAACTTCTGGGCCTCGGCCGGCGTCCACCCGGACAACGAGGGCGTTGCCGAGCCCACGCTGGACAAGCTGCTGGAGCTGGCCGCGCGGCCCAAGGTGGTGGGCATCGGCGAGACCGGGCTGGACTACTACCAGATGGACGAACGCAAGGGCGGCCGCAGCGTGGCCGACCTCGAATGGCAGCGCGAGCGCTTCCGCACCCACATCCGGGCGGCGCGGCAGGCGGGCAAGCCATTGATCATCCACACGCGCGCTGCCTCGGCCGACACCCTGGCGATCCTGAAGGAAGAGGGCGAGGACGGCTCGGCCGGCAGTGCCGGCGGCGTGTTCCACTGCTTCACGGAAACGGCCGAGGTCGCACGGGCGGCGCTGGACCTGGGCTTTTACATCTCCTTCTCGGGCATCCTGACCTTCAAGAGTGCGGCCGACCTGCGCGAGGTGGCGAAGTTCGTGCCTTCGGACCGGCTGCTGATCGAGACCGACAGCCCCTACCTGGCGCCGGTGCCGTACCGCGGCAAGACCAACAACCCGTCGTACGTGCCCTATGTGGCGGCGCAACTGGCCGAGCTGCGCGGCGTGGCGGTGGAGGACATCGCAGCCGTCACCAGCGCCAACTTCGAGAATCTGTTCACCGGCGTCCGCGCATCATGAGAATCTTCTTCAAGTACGTCGCGTATCTTGTTCTAGCTATTGGAATTTCGGCAGCGCACGCCGGCTCGTACGACGACTTCTTCGTGGCCATCAAGCGCGACGATCCGGCGGCCATCCGCGACCTGCTGCGGCGCGGCTTTGACCCCGATACGCCGGACCCCAAGGGGGTGCATGGTCTCTATTCGGCACTGCAGGAAGGTTCGCTGCAGGCGGCCGAGGCGCTGATCGACTGGCCCAGGACCAACATCGAATGGCGCTCGCCCCAGGACGAAAGCCCGCTGATGATGGCATCGCTCAAGGGCCATGTGGCGCTGGTGCGCAAGCTGATCGCGCGCGACGCGCACGTCAACAAGACCGGCTGGACGCCGCTGCACTACGCGGCCACGGGCGGCCACCTGGAGGTCATCGCGCTGCTGCTGGAGCACCATGCCTTCATCGACGCCGAGTCGCCCAACAAGACGACGCCCCTGATGATGGCGGCGCACTACGGCTCGCCGGCGGCGGTGAAGCTGCTGCTGGACGAAGGCGCGGATCCGCTGATGCGCAACGAGCTGGGACTGTCGGCGGTCGATTTCGCCCAGCGCGCCAACCGCAAGGACGCCGCCGAGATGATCGCGGCGGCGGTGCGCGCGAAAAAGCCGCGCGGCAGGTGGTGATCACCCCTGGCGCGCGGCCTGCGACGAAGCGCGCGTGACGCTTACTTGGCGCTGCAGGGGTTGACCATCTGCACGCCGGCCGACATGGTTGCCGTGTCGGCACGGCAGCGGGCCATGTCTGCATAGTGGCCCTGGACCACGACCCCAGGAGGGTTGTAGCGCAGCGTGGCCTGGGCGCCGAAGCCGGCGGCCGGTTCGGCCTGGCAGCGCGCGCCGCGGCCGGCCATCGACTCGACCCGCCGGCAGAAGGCGTCATCGGGATAGTCGAACTGGCGGATCACATTGCCGGCGGAATCGCGGTACACGAGGTACTTGCCCGGCGTGACGTTCTGGGGCTGCGACGCGCAGCCGGCCAGGACGGCGGCCGCGGCCGACAACAGGAAAAGGCGAATGGTCATGGATGCTCCCAAACTGTGCCGCTGGTTCTTGGATGCGGCGCGCCCGTTTTTACAAGCGTTTCGAGGTTTTGGGGTGGCTGGGTAACGATCTGCTGATCCGTACCTCTAACTCATACGATGTGGATTATGTCAACTCACATGCGTGGGTCTGCACCGGTCGTCCCCGGCACCAGTTCGCAGAACGTCCGCTCCTCGCGCAGGATGAAGCGGTCCCTCTGCGCCCGCTCGAAGTTCTCCCGCCCTTCCGGGTCCGATTTGAGGCGGGCCCGGTAGGACTCGTAGGCGGCCAGGCTGTCGAAGGCGATCAGGCCCCATGCGATGTCGTTCGTTCCTTCGTGCGGCAGGAAGTAGCCCAGCAGGCGGCCGCCGCAGCGCGGGATGATGCGGCCCCAGTGCTGCGCGTAGTTGCGGAAGGCCTCGCGCTGGAACGGGTCGATCTGGTAGCGGATGAAGACGGTGATGGTGTTCATGCCGCGATGGTGGCGCGCCGGCACGCACCGACGCTTCGCCACGGAACGAAGCGTGGCCGGACCCGGTGCGGCACACTGGGCGGCATGAACACCAACCAGGTCGCCCGCATTGCCGCGCTGGTCGGCGAACCGGCGCGCACGGCCATGCTGGTGGCGCTGATGGACGGGCGGGCCCTGACGGCGAACGAACTGGCAGCGGCCGGCCACGTCACGGCGGCGACGGCAAGCCGGCACCTGGCCCTGATGGTCGAAGGCGGCCTGCTGCGCGTGGAGCGCCAGGGCCGGCACCGCTACCACCGGCTGGCCTCGCCGGAAGTGGCGCGACTGCTGGAAGGCATCATGCAGCTGGCGGCGCAATCGGCCGCGCCGCGCATCGCCACCGGTCCGCGCGATGCCGGCCTGCGGCTGGCCCGGACCTGCTACGACCACCTCGCCGGCCGCGTCGCGGTGGCCATCGCCGACCGGCTGGTCGAGGCGGGTGCGGTGGTGATCCAGGACGACACGGCCAGTGTCACCCCGCTGGCCGACGCCACCCTCACCCACCTTGGCCTGGCGCCCGCGACGCTGCATGGCGGGCAGGGCGCGCGCGGGCGCCCGGCCTGCCGTCCCTGCCTGGACTGGGGTGAGCGGCGCATGCACCTGGCGGGCCGCCTGGGCGCCCTGCTCTGTACCCATTGCCTGCAGGCGGGCTGGTTGTTGCGCAAGCCCGGAACGCGCGCGCTGGCCCTGACGCCCGCGGGTGCCACCGCCTTGCGCGACTGGCTGGGCGTTGCCCGCTGGCAGGCGCTGATCGACGGCTCCTGACCGGGTGAGCCAGCGCCCGGAGGAGAAGGAGTGACCGGCGCTGCCATGGCCCGGCGTGCACCGCCAAGCCATCTCACCGCCACCTAAGACAACCCTCAGAAGCACCTAAGGCGCGCTTCCTACAGTACATCCACGGCCGGCGCAGCAATCCCGCAGCGGGGCCGAAGAAGCCGGATCACCCCGGCATCTCACTGAAAGGAAACCGCCATGCAAGCCAAGATCGCCCTCTCCACCTTCGTCGTCGCCGCCACCGCCTTCGCCGGCAGCGCCTTCGCCGAAACCCCCACCATCGACACCACGCCCTTCGTGTCCACCCAGTCGCGCGCCCAGGTGCAAGCCGAGCTGGCCGCGTTCAAGAAGTCGGGCGTCAACCCCTGGTCGATCCAGTACAACCCGCTGAAGAACTTCCAGAGCGGCACGACGCGCGCCCAGGTCACCGCCGAGTACCTGGCTTCGCGCGACCTGGTGGACGCCTTCACCGGCGAGGACAGCGGCTCGTCCTACCTGGCCCAGAACCGGGTGCCCGGCGCCGAGCCTTCGCTGCTCGCCGGACAGCCCGCCATCGTGCGCTGAGCGCCCGTGCGCCCCGCGCCAGCCGCCCCGCCCGGGGCGGCTTTTTGTTGCGCTAGTGACAGAACGAGATAGAAATGGCGTGACTTTGGCGCACCAAGCCCTTGTTTTGATTGGAGTTCCGCCAATTACTTCACTGTGGCGCGCTTGCGCGGGTGACACGATGCGCATACTGTCACCCTGTCCGGTTTTTCGCCATCACGTCCGCACCATGCGCTGGTTCAAAGACAGCCTCCGCACCAGCATCTACGGATTGCTGGGCAACCCTGCCGCTCCCAGCGAGTCCACGCTCGAGACCGGGACGGAAGAAGTGCGCGAGACGATGCTGTCCCTCCTCGGCGAGACCGGCATGAAGCAGTTCCCCCATGTCACCCGGCGCATCCGCTTCGCCAACGACATCCAGGCCCTGTGGTACCTGCGTGGCGACCTCATGGGCGCCCTGGCAGCCATGCACGGCGAATCCATGGCGCGCCAGCGGGTGCAGGAGATCACGCAGATGTTCCACGGGCTGCTGCCCGGTTCGCTCACCTCGCGGCCCAGCCCGTTGATGTGAGCCTGCCTGCCTAGTGCAGGTGGCCCCACAGCAGGAAAGCGTCGCGGCCTTCCGCCGCCAACGTGACCTTGGCGCCCACCGGCAGGCACACCTTGGTGGGAACGTGCCCGAACGGCAGCCCGGTCAGTACCGGCGCCTTGACCTGGGTGCGCAGCCAATCCACCACCGTCTTCAGCTTGAAACCCTTGTCGTGCGGCACCGGCGCCCAGTTGGTGAACTGCCCCAGCACGATGGCCTTCTGCTTCTGCAGCACGCCGGCGTACAGCAGCTGCGTCAGCATGCGTTCGATGCGGTAGGGGTGCTCGTTCACGTCCTCCAGGAACAGCACGCCACCCTTCACCTTGGGCATCCAGGGCGTTCCGGCCAGGGCCGCGACCATGGCGAGGTTGCCGCCCCAGAGGACGCCGCGCGCCTGCAGCGGTTCGGCCTGGGCCTCTGCGCGGGGCAGTTGCCAGCCGGTGCCCTCCCCCTGCCCGCAGACCAGGTCGCCGAAGCAGTCCTGCATGATGTCGTCGGGCTCGGCCTCGCTGCCGAAGTCCTCGCCGACCGCGGGCCCGGCCCAGGTGGTGCGGCCGGTTTCGGCCAGCACCGCGTTCTGGAAGGCGGTGAAGTCGCTCAGGCCGACGAAGCGGGTGCCGCGGTCGATGGCCTTGGCCACCGCCTTGTACGGGATGCGCGGCAGCAGGCGCGTGAGGCCGTAGCCGCCGCGCGTGATGATGGCGACGTCGGCGCCGCTGGCCGCCGCCCGCGCGATCGCGGCCAGCCGGGTATCGTCGTCGCCGGCGAAACGCATGTGCGTCGCCAGCGCCGAAGGGTCGAGCACGACCTCGTGGCCCAGGGCCTTCAGCCGGGCGATGCCGCGACGCAGGGCGTCCTTGTTGCGCACGGCGCTGGACGGGGAAAAGACGTAAATGCGTTTCTTGTCGGTCACGGCTGGAAGTATCCCACCGCCTGCCGTGCCACCGTCTCGCCGTGCTCCTGCACGAAGTGGCCAGCCTGCGGCAGCACGATGGGTTCGGGGCAGCCGCGGATCTGCGCGCGCAGCGCCTGCATGGTCTCCAGGCCCAGCACCGGATCCTGCGCGCCGACGAACATCAGCGAGCGGCCCTGCCACTGCGTGGCCAGGAAGCCGCGGGCCCGGCGCGACAGTTCGGCGCCGTCGGCTTCGGGATGGTCCGGCACCATCGGCGGGAACATGCGCAGGGCGGCGCGGTGGCCGGCATCGGGAAACGGCGCGTCGTAGGCGGCGCACTCCGCCGGCGTGAGGTGCGGATTGCCGCGCGCGAACAGCCGGCCCACCGCGTAGTTCGGCTTCTTCGCGCACATTTCGCGCCAGGCCAGGAAGCCCGCCGACAGCGGCGCATCGCCGGTGGCGAGCATGGTGTTCATCAGCAGCAGGCCGCGGTAGCGTTCGGGCGCCGCCATCGGCAGGGTCAGGCCGAGCAGGCCGCCCCAGTCCTGCACCACCAGCACGACGTCGCGCAGGTCCAGCCGCTCGATCAATTCCAGCAGCACCTGGCGGTGCCAGCCGAAGCCGTGCGCCGCATCCCGCTTGGGCTTGTCGCTCCTGCCGAAGCCGATGAGGTCGGGTGCCACCACGCGGTCGCCCGCCGCCAGGAACACCGGCAGCATGCGGCGGTAGAGGTAGCTCCACGACGGGTTGCCGTGCAGGCACAGCCAGGTGCGCGGCGCATCGCGCGGTCCCTCGTCCAGGTAGTGCATGCGCAGCCCGGCGAGCGCCGGCAGGTCGCCGAGGTAGCGCGGGGCCCAGGGGTAGCCGGGCAGGTCCAGGAAGCGCGATTCCGGCGTGCGCAGGGCGTCCTCGCGCAGGGGTTGGGCGCTGGCGCGGGCCTGCTGCCGCCGCTGGCGGAAGAAGGACGACAGCGCCGCGCCGCATTCCTCGGCCAGCACCCCGCCCTGCACCTGCGTGCGGTGGTTCAGGCGCGGCTCGCCGAACAGGTCGACCACCGAGCCGGCGGCGCCGGTCTTGGGATCGGCCGCCGCATAGACCACGCGCCGCACCCGCGCGTGCAGCATGGCGCCCGCGCACATCGCGCAGGGCTCCAGCGTGACATAGAGCGCGCAGTCGTCCAGGCGGTAGTTCCCCAGCGCGGCCGCCGCCTCGCGCAGGGCCTGCATCTCCGCATGGGCGGTGGGGTCGTGGCCGGAGATGGGATGGTTGTGGCCGCGGCCGATGATGCGGCCGTCGCGCACCACCACGGCGCCGACTGGAACTTCGCCCGCCGCTTCGGCCTGGCGCGCCAGCGCCAGCGCCTCGCGCATGAAATTGGCGTCCTCGTCGCTCACTTCGGGTCGTCGGGCATCGCGCGTGGCGGCTGCATCGCGCCTTCGACCGCCTTCTGGAACTGGTCGACCTGCTGGCGCGGCGTTGCGGCGGGTGCCATGGCCGGGCCGCCCGGCACGCTCGCTGCCGGCGGCGCCACCCCGGCACCCAGTTGCTTCTTGGCCAGCATGCCCACGATGGCCACCACGACCAGCAGGCCGAGGATCCCGAACACTGCGCGCATCACGTTCCTCCCATTCCCAATCGTTCCATCCAGCCCGCGAGGGCGCGCTCGTCGGCGCTGCCCGTCGCGTACATCTGCCGCATGCTGCCATGCGCTTCGCGCCGGTGCTGGTTCAGCTTGAGCTTGCATGCCCAGCGCGTCACCCCTAACTCGAAGGCGACGATGCCGGCCAGCAGCTTGTGCTGGAAATCCTCGCCCAGGTCGCGCCACTGCTGTGCGTACGGCGGCTCGTGGTCGCCGATCAGCTTCTTCAGGAGGCGGTCCTTGCCCGGCGCATCTTCAATCAGCGTCGCCTGCACCTCGCAGTGCACGGCGAGATAGTTCCAACTGGGCACGCGCTGGCGGTCCGGGTAGACCTGGGGCGACAGGTAGGCGTGCGGCCCCAGGAACGTGACCAGCGCGCGCGGCCGGGCCTGCAGGTGGCGCCAGTGCGGATTGGGCCTGGCGACGTGGCCGAGCAGCGTGAAGCGCCCTTCCCTTGCCTCCAGGTGCAGCGGCAGGTGCGTGACGAAGGGGAAGCCTTCGTCGTCGGTTGACACCAGGCTGGCGAAGGGATGCGCCCGCATCAGGTCGGCGGCGCTCGCGGGGTCGTCGGACTTGAAGTGGGGGGGCTGGTACATGGCCCGATTATGGGCAACATCGCCCCGAAGCCCATCCCGCACCCACGCCCGCGCGCTGGACGCAGCCGGCGTGCCACCGTCGCCGGTGCCCCGGCTGACGCCACGCACCCCTTGACGAGGCCAGGCGTCCTAGCGCGCCGTATGGACGCAGGCCTCCCAAGGCAGCACGTCGCAGCCGCAATGCGGCGCCAGTTGCCTGGGCCCGGTGCGCACCGGCCCCGCGGACATCGCGCGCCCGGCCGCCGGGGCCGGCGCGGCACCGGCCTCGGCGTCCTCGGTCATCCAGCGCCGGAACGGGGCGAGGTCCTTGGGATCCTGGACGTACCAGCACTTGCGGGTGGGGTCCCACCGCGCACCCAGCGCCTTGGCCTCGTCCTTCTCCGCGAAGGGGGTCTTCAAGTTGATGCGCATGCGGGGCTCATTCCCACTCGATCGTCGCCGGCGGCTTGCTGCTGACGTCGTAGGTCACGCGGTTGATTCCGCGCACCTCGTTGATGATCCGGCCCGACACCTTCTTCAGCAGCGCGTACGGCAGTTCGGCCCAGTCGGCCGTCATGAAGTCGCTGGTCTGCACGGCGCGCAGCGCCACCACGTACTCGTAGGTGCGGCCGTCGCCCATCACGCCCACGCTCTTGACCGGCAGGAATACGGTGAAGGCCTGGCTGGTCAGGTCGTACCAGGTCTTGCCGGTGCGCTCGTCGCGGAAGTTGCGCAGTTCCTCGATGAAGATGGCGTCGGCGCGGCGCAGCAGGTCGGCGTACTCCTTCTTCACCTCGCCCAGGATGCGCACGCCCAGGCCCGGTCCCGGGAAGGGATGGCGGTAGACCATCTCCGGCGGCAGGCCCAGGGCCACGCCCAGCTCGCGCACCTCGTCCTTGAACAGGTCGCGCAGCGGTTCCAGCAGCTTCAGGCCCAGCTGCTCGGGCAGGCCGCCCACGTTGTGGTGGCTCTTGATGGTGACGGCCTTCTTGCTCTTGGCGCCGCCCGACTCGATGACGTCCGGGTAGATCGTGCCCTGCGCCAGCCAGGCCACGTGGCGCGCATGCGTCTCCTTGATCTTCGCGGCCTCGGCCTTGAAGACCTCGACGAACTCGCGGCCGATGATCTTGCGCTTGGCTTCGGGGTCGGAAACGCCGGCCAGCTTGCCCAGGAACTGCGCGCTGGCATCGACGCGCACCACGTTGGCATGCAGGCGGCCCGCGAACATCTCCATCACCATGTCGCCCTCGTCCAGGCGCAGCAGCCCGTGGTCGACGAAGACGCAGGTGAGCTGGTCGCCGATGGCGCGGTGGATCAGGGCGGCTGCCACCGAGGAGTCGACGCCGCCGGACAGGCCCAGGATCACTTCCTCGTCGCCCACCTGACGGCGGATCGCCTCGACCGCCTCGGCGATGTGGTCCTTCATCACCCAGTCCGGACGGGCGCCGCAGATGCCCAGCACGAAGCGGTCGAGCAGCGCGCGTCCCTGCACCGTGTGGGTGACCTCGGGGTGGAACTGCACCCCGTAGAAGCGGCGGGTCTCGTCGGCCATGCCGGCGATGGGACAGCTCTCGGTGGAGGCCATCAGCTTGAAGCCGGGGGGCAGCTCGGTGACCTTGTCGCCGTGCGACATCCACACGTTGAGCATGCCGTGGCCTTCGACCGTGGTGAAGTCGGCGATTTCGCGCAGCAGCTCCGTGTGGCCGCGCGCGCGCACGGCGGCGAAGCCGAACTCGCGCTTGTGGCCCGCTTCGACCTTGCCGCCCAGTTGCTGCGCCATGGTCTGCATGCCGTAGCAGATGCCCAGCACCGGCACGCCCAGCTCGAACACGGCCTGCGGCGCGCGATCGGTGGATTCCTCGTAGACGCTGGCGTGGCTGCCCGAGAGGATCACGCCCTTGAGGTGGCCGTCGGCGGCGTACTGGCGGATCCAGTCGTCGCTGACGTCGCAGGGATGGACCTCGGACAGCACGTGCGCTTCGCGCACGCGGCGTGCGATCAGCTGCGTCACCTGGGAGCCGAAGTCGAGGATGAGGATCTTGTCGTGTTGCATGGATCAGAAAGTGAGGCAGACGATGCCGCAGGCCTTGGCGGCATCCAGGAGCTTGCGGTCGCGAGAGGCCAGCTGGCCGTTCAGGCGCAGGACCAGCTCGAGATAGGCGGCGTCGTAATAGCTGAGGTCATGGGCGCTGGCAAGCCGGGCGACCTGCAATTGCCGGTGCAGGTCCGGCGGCGCATCCAGCTGGATGCAGGTGGCGGCCAAGGCCTGCAGGGCGAGGTCCGGCGCCTCGGGGGCGATGCGACCGCGCCGCTGCGCCATCAGCAGCATGTTGCCCATTTCCCACGGCCAGATCTGGGGCGCGTGAAAGCCTGCGTTTTCCATCCGGGCATGGGCATAGAGGTTCTCGGCCGCCTCGGAGGTCTCGTCGGGCAGGACCCACGCCGCCGCGGCGGAGGCGTCGATGACGATGGGTTTCACCGGCGCCCCGCGTCACGCAAGGACTTCCAGTCGGTCTGGCCCTCGATCGCAGGCTGCACCTGCGCCCTCGCCTGGTAGGCTCGCAACTCGGCGATGGCCTGCAGGCGCTGGCGCTCCTGGTCCTCGGGCGCCACCGTCACGTCGACTTCCTTAACGATGCGCGCGATCTTCCTGCCATGGCGGGTGATCACGATCTCCTCGCCGTCCTCCACCGCCTGCAGCAGGGACGAAAAGCGGTCCTTGGCCTGGTGGACGGGCACGGTTTGCATGAGTCTGGCCAGAAAGTTGAAGTTGGCCTATTCTAAGAAAACAGGCCTGACCCTGCAAATCTGGCCAGAATTCAATCGGCCCGGTAGTTCGGCGCTTCCTTGGTGATCTGCACGTCGTGCACGTGGCTTTCGCGGATGCCGGCGGCCGTGATCTCTACGAACTCGGCCTGGTTGCGCATCTCCTCGATGCTGGCGCAGCCGCAATAGCCCATGGCCGCGCGCACGCCGCCGGCCATCTGGTAGACGATGGCGACCAGCGAGCCCTTGTACGGAACCCGGCCCTCAATGCCTTCGGGCACCAACTTGTCGGCGTTGGGATTGGTGCTGGTCGCTTCCTGGAAGTAGCGGTCGGCGCTGCCTTGCTGCATGGCGCCGATAGAGCCCATGCCGCGGTAGCTCTTGTAGCTGCGGCCCTGGTACAGCACGATCTCGCCCGGTGCTTCCTCGGTGCCGGCGAACATGCCGCCCATCATCACGGTGCTGGCGCCGGCGGCGATGGCCTTGGCGATGTCGCCCGAGTAGCGGATGCCGCCGTCGGCGATCAGCGGAACGCCGCTGCCCTGCAGGGCCGTCGCCACGTTGTCGATGGCGGTGATCTGCGGCACGCCCACGCCCGCGACGATGCGGGTGGTGCAGATCGAGCCAGGGCCGATGCCCACCTTCACCGCGTCCGCGCCGGCTTCCACCAGGGCGCGGGCGGCCGCGCCGGTGGCGATGTTGCCGCCGATCACGTCGACCTGCGGGTAGTTCTGCTTGACCCAGCGCACCCGCTCGATCACGCCCTTGCTGTGGCCGTGCGCGGTGTCGACCACGATGGCGTCGACCCCGGCCTTGACCAGCGCCTCGACGCGCTCCTCGGTGCCCTCGCCCACGCCGACGGCGGCGCCCACCCGCAGCCGACCGGCGGCGTCGCGCGCGGCGTTGGGGAAGCTGGTCTGCTTGGTGATGTCCTTGACGGTGATCAGGCCCTTGAGCTCGGAGGCGTCGTTGAGCACCAGCAGGCGTTCCAGCCTGTGCTTGTTCAGGAGCGCCTTGGCTTCCTGCGCGCTGGTGCCTTCCTTGACGGTGATCAGCTTCTCGCGCGGCGTCATGATCTGCGAGACCGGCACGTCGTAGCGCGTCTCGAAGCGCAGGTCGCGGCCGGTGACGATGCCCACCACCTTGCCGCCGTCGAGCACCGGGAAGCCGGAGATGCCCAGCTGCTCCTGCATGGCGATCACCTGGCGCACCGTGTGTTGCGGCGTGATCACCACCGGGTCGCGCAGCACGCCGGACTCGTAGCGTTTCACGCGCGCCACTTCGGCGGCCTGCTGCTGCGGCGTGAGGTTCTTGTGGACGATGCCCATGCCCCCCTCCTGGGCGATGGCGATCGCCAGGCGCGCCTCCGTCACCGTGTCCATGGCGGCCGACACCAGCGGCAGGTTCAGGGTGATGTTGCGCGAAAGGCGGGTGGCGAGGGAGGTGTCCTTGGGCAGGACCTGGGAGAACGCCGGCACCAGCAACACATCGTCGAAGGTGAGCGCTTTGCCGAGAAGGCGCATTTCAAGGCTCCAAAAAACGGATTGTACCCGCGTGCAATTTCGCACGGCGGCGCTGCCGGCGCCCGTCCGACCCCCGCAACAGCCCCAAGGCGTTTCGCCAAGGTCGGGCTAAACTCGACCGCATGAAAGCCTTCCGTCTGACCGTGGCCACCGTTGTGTGCGCCGTGCCGCTGCTGGCCGCTGCCCAATGGCAGTGGCTCGACAAGGACGGACGCAAGGTCTTCAGCGATGCCCCGCCGCCTGCGGACGTGCCCGACAACCGCATCCTGCGCCAACCGGGCCAGCGTGCCGCGGCGCCCGCGGCGTCCCCCGCGCCCGCGGCAGCCGAGACGGCCGCGCCGGCGCCCAAGCTGAACCCGGTGGACAAGGCGCTGGAGGCGAAGAAGAAGCAGGCCGAGGAGGCCGAGGCCGCGAGGAAGAAGGCGGAAGAGCAGCGCTTCGCCCAGCAGAAGTCCGAGAACTGCGACCGCGCCAGGCAGGCCAAGGCCACGCTCGACAGCGGCCAGCGCCTGGTGCGCACCAATGCCGCGGGCGAGCGCGAGATCCTCGATGACAAGGCCCGCGAAATCGAGGGCAAGCGCATCGCGGACATCATGGCCCGCGACTGCCCCAAGGTTCAATAACCGGGCTTGGCTCCGGGCCGGCGCTGGGCGAACAAGCCGGCGGCCCGCGCACCCTGGGCGCGAAAGCGCTCGCGTCGCGCGACTTTCGGATCGACCAGCAGCGCGCGGTAGATCTCCACCCGGTCCTTCGCGCGCAGCGGCGCGTCCCACGGGCAGCGCCGGCCCCACACGCCCACCTCGCAATGCGCCAGGTCCAGCGCCGGACAGGCCGCTGCCAGCCCGCTGGCCAGCACGGCCGAACGCACCGTCGCGCCTTCGGGCAGCGACACGGTCCACTCCAACACCTGGCGCGGCGCCGGCGCATACACCACGGTCACGGGAATCACGAAGTCACCCGTAGATCTGCTCGGCGCGCTTGACGAAGGCGTCGACCAGGTTGCCGGCGATGCGGTCGAACACCGGCCCCACCAGCGCGGCGAGCGCGGTGCTCTTGAAGGTGTAGTGCAGCTCCAGGCTCACCTTGCAGGCACGCTGTTCGCCGGTGCCCAGGGGCTGGAATTTCCAGCAGCCGTCGAGATTGCTGAACGGCCCGTCGACCAGCTTCATGCGCACTTCGCGGCCGGGAACGTGGGTGTTGCGGGTGATGAAGGTCTGGCGGATGCCGCTGAAGGCGATGCCGATTTCGGCCTTCATGCCATCCGGTTCGTGCGCCAGCACCGAGGCATGGTCGCACCAGGGCAGGAACTCGGGATACTTCGCGACGTCCGTGACCAGCGCGAACATCTCCTCCGGGCTGTACCAGATGAGGACGGACTTGTGGACGGTTTTCATAGAATGCGGGGCCCGGCGGCATTGTAGAGAGCCTTGCCGGACCCACCTGTCAGCCCATGTCGACAAAAAAAGCGCCGGCCGCACGCATCGCCGATAACAAGAAGGCCGCCTTCAACTACTTCTTCGAGGAGCGGTACGAGACCGGCATCGTCCTCGAAGGCTGGGAGGTCAAGGCCCTGCGCGAGGGCAAGGTCCAGCTCACTGATGGCTACGTCGTCGTCCGCGACGGCGAGCTGTTCCTCATCGGTTGTCAGATCAATCCGCTCAAGACCGCGTCCACCCACGTGCGGCCCGACAGCGTGCGCACCAAGAAGCTGCTGATGCACAAGGACGAGATCCGGCGGCTGATCGGCAAGGTGGAGCAGAAGGGCTTCACGCTGGTGCCGCTCAACCTGTACTGGAAGGGCGGCAAGGTCAAGGTCGAGATCGCCCTGGCCAAGGGCAAGGCCGAGCACGACAAGCGCGACACCATCCGGGATCGCGAGGGCAAGCGCGAGGTCGAGCGCGCCATGAAGCAGCGGCACCGCTGAACTTTTTTCGCACCCGGGCGGAATAAACCCGGCGCGGCAAACGTTCATGCGGACAACGGTTCCTCAACCCGGAGAACGCCCATGTCCATCCGCCTCGCTCCCTTCGCCCTGGCCACCCTGCTAGCCGCCTGCGCCTCGCTGCCATCCGCGCCCGCGCAGGTGGCCGACGGCGTCTGGGTCGGTCCCAATGGCATGACGCTCTACACCTTCGACCGCGACACCGCGGGCACCGGCAAGTCGGTCTGCAACGGGCCCTGCGCCACCAACTGGCCGCCGCTCGCGGCCTCCGCGGCCGCCACGGCCTCCGGGGACTGGACCGTCATCACGCGTGACGACGGCAGTCGCCAGTGGGCCTACAAGGGCAAACCGGTGTACTACTGGGTGCGCGACGCCAAGCCGGGAGACCGCACCGGCGACGGCTTCAACAACGCCTGGCGCGTGGCGCGTCCCTGAGGCCCGCCGCGCGCAGCGATGCCGCCGCCCTCCCCCACGGCGCAAGGCCTGGTCGGACACATTGCGGACCTGCGGCGCTATGCGCGCGCCCTCACAGGCGACGCCTGGGCGGCCGACGACCTGGTGCAGGACACGCTGGAACGCGCCTGCGCCCGCTGGGCGCTGTGGGCGGTCGGCAGCGACCTGCGCGCCTGGCTATTCACCCTGATGCACAACCTGTTCGTCGATGGAGCACGGCGCACCTCGCGCCAGCAGGCGGGGCATGTGGACCTGGACGAAGTGGGCGAGCTGGCGGCGCCGGCCGCCGGCACGGACCAGGCGCTGGACCTGCAGCGCTGCCTGCTGCGGCTGCCGGACGCACAGCGCGAGGCCTTGTTGCTGGTCAGCCTGCAGGACCTGGGCTACGAGGATGTCGCCCGGATCACGGGGGTGCCGGTGGGCACCGTGATGTCGCGGCTGTCGCGCGCCCGCGCCCGGCTGCGCGCGATGATGGAGGGTCAGCCCGCACCGGGCGCGGCCACGCCGCTGCGGCGCCTGAAGTGAAGCCAGCACGATGAACGAGGAGGCCGAACCCTTGCGCGACGAAGCCGCCCTGCATGCCTATGTGGACGGCCGTCTCGACACCGCGGCGCGGGCGGTGGTCGAGGCGTGGCTGCAGGCCGACCCGGGGGCGGCGCGCACGGCGGCGTCCTGGGCCGCGCAAAGGCAGGCGCTGCGTGGGCTGCATGCGGACGTTCTCGACGAGCCGGCACCGGCACCGCTGGTGCAGGCCGGCCAGAGGCTGGCGCAAGGCGCGGCGCGGCGCGCCCGGTGGCAGCGCTGGGGCGGGATGGCGGCGGCGGTCATCGCGGCCTTCGGCCTTGGCT
>JAEZKX010000190.1 GCA_023436025.1 Pseudomonadota bacterium
TGCTGCGGCGCGTGCGCCGTCTCCACGGCGCGGCGCAGGGTGAAAGGCAGGACCGGGTCGCAGTAGGCGGCGATGCTGACGAAGATGCGCATGGAAGGTCGGGAGTACCGGGCGAAGGCGGCGGTCCCGGCGTCTGCGCGCGATGTTAGCAACGGCGCCCACGGCCACGCTCCCGTGACATATGCCGCAGCGCGCAGCCCGGCCTCCGTCGCCGGGCGTATGCGGGCTGCCGCATTGATTGCCCGCCTGTTACTGCTGTGCTACCTTTGGCGCCGCATCGGGCCCCTGGCGCGCCCTCTGGCCGCAGGCCGGGAACGCTGGGCGCCCTCCCACGAAGAACATACCCACCGGCAGCGCGGCCGGGCGGACTTGTCCGCCCACGGCGCCACCGCAGGAGCACAAGAAATGTCGAGGCTTCCCTCCAGGACCCCGCGTGGCCCGGCCCGCACCGTTGCGGCCAGTCCCGCCGTCGCCGGTTTCCGGCCCGCCGCCGCCGCACTCGCCATCGCCGCCGCCTTCGCGTTGCAACCGGTGGCGGTGCGGGCGCAGCCCACGGGCATGTCCGCTGTACATGGAAGCGCGCTCCTGAGCACCACGGGCACCACCACGGTGGTCACCACCACCAACGGCGCCGGCAACTACTCGGCGCTGAACTGGCAGAGCTTCTCGGTGCCCGCGGGCACCACCACGCGGTTCGACCAGCCGAGTGCGGACAGCCTGTCGATCAACCGGGTCATCGCCAACAACCCGTCCGAGATCTTCGGCACGCTCAGCTCCAACGGCCGCCTGGTGCTGGTCAACCACTACGGCATCACCGTGGGCCGCGACGCGGTGGTCGACACCGCCGGCTTCATCGCCTCCACCCTGCCCATGGGCGACAACGACTTCGCTGCGGGCAATCTGTCGTTCGCGGGCAGCGGCGGGCTGCTGAAGGTCGACGGCTCCATCATCGCGCGCAGTGGCGACGTCGTGCTGGTGGCCAACAACGTCGAGACCGGCGCCGACGCGCTGGTGCAGGCACCCAACGGGGCCACCGTGCTGGCGGCCGGGCAGCAGGTCCGGATCACCGGCCGCGGCCTCGAAGGCATTGTCCTCGAGGTGCAGGCGCCGGCACACGAAGCGAAGAACCTCGGCACGCTGGAGGGGGACGCGGTCGGCATCTTCGCGGGCACGCTCACCCACAGTGGATGGATCACCGCGCAGTCGGCCAGTGTCGAGGGCGGCAAGGTGGTGCTGCGCGCGGCCGGCAATGCCGATGTGACCCGCACGATTTACGGCGACTCCGACATCTCCCTGCAGGCGGGCGGCAATCTCACCATTGGAACCACGGCCAACAACACCTGGACCAACATCGCCAGCAATGCCGGCCAGGTGACGGCCTCCGCCGGCGGCGAAGTGAAGCTGGTCAGCGGTCCGCCCGCTGGCACCATGACGCCGTGGACGACCATCTACGGCAACAACGGCGTGGTCGTCAGCGGTGCCAGCGTCGACATGACGGGCAGCGTGGAGCTTTCGAGCGGGCAGCAAGCGATCCAGGTGACGGCGACCACCGGCAGCATCACCGGCAGCGGCGTGTTCTATACCGGCGGCGGCCTCAACGGCACCGTCACCCTGCAGGCCGATGCCGGCAGCGTCTCCTACGGCGAGGTGGACACCCGCGCGAACTCGATGGGTGTCGCCGGCGGCAGCGTCACCATGCTGGCCAAGGGCGGCATTGCCGGCGGGACCATCCTGGCCAATTCCCAGGGCGGCGGCGCCGACGGCGGCAACGTGAGCCTGAAGTCCACGCAGGGCGACATCGTCGTCGGCAACATCCAGACCTCGGGCACCAGCGGCGGCGATGTCACGCTTGAATCCACCGGCGGCAAGGTGGAGGCCGGCGACATCTGGTCTTTTGGTAGCGGTGGCTATTCATCCCCGGAGTCTGGCTCCGGCGGCATGGTCCGCATCGAGGCCGGCGCCGGCGTCGAGGTCGGCGAGATCTGGACGGACGGCCGTTCCGCCAGCGGCGACGTGTACATCCGCGGCCAGCAGGACGTGGTGGTCGGCGCCGTCTCGGCCCATGGGTCCTACTCCACGTCCTCGGGCTCGGGCGGCATGGTCACGGTGATCTCCGACGGTGGGGCCGTCACGGTGACCAGCGTCGACGCACGAGGCTACGGCCACGGTGGCGCCGTGACGCTCAAGGGCCAGACCGGGGTGACGGTGAGCGGCGGCATCGAGACCTATTCCTTCTGGAGCTGGGACCGGCCCAGCGACGGCGGCAACGTCACCATCACCGCCAACCAGGGCGATGTCCAGGTCGGCGGCGACATCGACACCTCCAGCAGTGGCTCCGACAACGGCGGCAGCAAGGGCGGTGACGTCGTGATCACCGCATGGGGCGGCAGCATCACCGTGGAGGGCGACATCTGGACCTGGAGTGACGGCGGCTTCAGCTATGAAGGCAACGATGTCGTCGGCGCCGGCGGCGCCGTCACGCTGGATGCCCGCGCCGGCTCCGTCACGACGGGCTATATCTCCACGAACGGCGGAACCAGCTGGGGCGGCGTGGCCGGCAACGGAGGCGCGATCACGATCAAGGCCTCCGGCGGCATCACCGTCGGCGGACTCGACGCCTCGGGCGCGTCCGTTTCCGCCGGTTCCGGCAAGGGCGGCACGGGCGGCGCCATCCTGCTGGATGCCGGCGGGCCGGTGGAAGCCGAGTGGATCGTGTCGCAAGGCGGCCAGGCCGCCAACCCCGACGCGTTGTACCGCAGCAGCGACACTGCCGAGGCTGGCGCCAGTGAAGGTGGCGACGGCGGCTCGATCACCGTCAGGTCGGGCTCCACCATCTCCATCGGCGCCGTCGCCGCCCAAGGCGGTTCGGCCTCGGCCGGCTCCGGCAAGGGCGGCATGGGCGGCACCATCCTGATCGAAGCGGCCGGCGATGCACGGATCTGGGAGATGTGGGCCAACGGCGGCCATGCCGAACCCAATTACTGGGCCGAAGCGCCGACAGCGGCCTCCGGCAACGACGGCGGCGATGCCGGTTCCATCACGGTCCGCGCCGGCGGTGACATCGTCGTGGGCCACGCCAGGGCGCACGGCGGGAATGCCTCCCTCGGCTCCGGCCGCGGCGGCAAGGGCGGCACCATCGTGCTCGACGCCACGGGAAATGTGCAGGCGAACACGCTGCGCGCAGACGGCGGCGAGAGCATCGGCGCGTTCGAGAGCCCCGACGTGGACATCGATGCCGAGGCTGCACCCGGTGGCGCAGGCGGCGCGATTTCCGTCAGCGCCGGCGGCGATATCCTGTTCACCCACGAGGGCAGCGGCGCCGTGGCCAGCGCCAGTGGTGGCTGGTCGGCCCTCGGTGACGGCGGCGCCGGCGGCAGCATCGTGCTGGAAGCCGGCGGCAGCGTGCGCTTGGGGCCGACGGAGCCGGGGTGGTCCGAAGGCGTCCCGCCTTCCAGCACGCCGGAGATGTACCTGCCCGACTACAGCCTCATGGCCGTGGGCGGCTACACCGTCCGGTCCGGTGCGCGCGGCGGCGCCGGCGGGTCGGTTCGCGTCAAGGCGGGGCAGGACGTCGAGCTCACGACCATCGCGGCCTATGGCGGCACCGACGCCAACGTCCTCTTCGATGACTCTGGCCTCAGCAACGGCATCCACGGTGGCGACGGTGGAGAGGTCATCGTCGAGTTCGGCGGTTCGCTGCAGATGCTCGCGGTCTACGCCGACGGCGGCGTCGGCGGCGCCGGACGCGACGGCCACAACGCCGGCGACGGCGGCGCAGGCGGCCGCATCAAGCTGATGCGCACGGGCGGGGACCTCGTCATCGGCGCCACCGTGCTCGACGCGCGGGGCGGCAACGGCGGCGAGGCATATGCCGAAGAGGGCATGACCGCCGGCGCCGGCGGCCGTGGCGGCCGCGGCGGCGACATCGTCCTGAAGGCGACGGCCCCGGGGGCCAAGGTCATCCTCGCCGATGGCACCGAAACCTACGAGGACTGGAGCTATTCCGTGCCCGTGGTGCTGGCCGGGGCCGGTTGGGGCGGCTGGGGTAGTTCCGGCTACGGCGTCGACGGCGACATGGGCACCCTCGCGGCCGAGGCATCGACGGTCGAGATCGACGAACAGTTCACCCTCACGGCACGCTGGAACAACGCGGCGAAGGTCCGCCTCGACGGCGGCGACTCCATCGTCGGCTCGGGCGTGCTGCACAACACCGGCGAGATCCAATCCAGCGGCGCCAACCAGGTCTACGTGACCCTCGAGAACGCAGCGGGTGGCACCATCGACATTACGGCCGGCAGCACGCTCGAAACGCCCTTCTTCGCGTCGAACGCCGGCCACCTGCGCATCAACGGCACGCTGGCCGTGGGCTCCACGAGCAACGATTCGCCCCGAATCGCGCTGGCGCAGGAGGGCGAAGGCTCCTCTGCCTTCCTCAACAGCGGGCTGATCACCGGCACCGGCACGCTCGAGGTCGCCGGCGGCGCCGGCACGCTGAGCAATGAAGGCACCATCGCCCCCGGCAACGACGGCATCGGCACCTTCACCGTGCAGGGCGACCTCGTGTTGCTGCCGAACTCGCGCGTCGAGGTGGACATCGCCTCGGCCAGCGACCACGACATCGTGCAGGTGACCGGCGCGGTGCGGGGCGACGCGAACGGCGCCGGCACCATCGCCGTGACGCAGGGCTCGACGCTGCCGCCGGACGTGGAAATCCGCATGGTCCGCGCAAGCGACCTGAGCTTCCAGGGCGGCCTGCCCACGGCGAGCGGCGCCGGCGGCAGCACGCTGGAGCCGCGCAGCACCGACA
>JAEZKX010000239.1 GCA_023436025.1 Pseudomonadota bacterium
GCACCGACCCGGCCTCCCGCGCCGGCGCCCGCGGCCACCTCCTCACCGAAGCCGGCGGCCACGCCGGCACCGGCTCCTCCATCCCCGGCCGCGGCCAAGCCCGCGCCGACTCCTCCACCCGCGCCCATGTCCAACCCCGCCTCCTCCAAGCCCGCCGCCGTCCAGGGCGCTTCGCGCGAAGTCGCCGTGTTCGGCAGCGCCGGCGACCCGAACAGCGATGCCGTCGCCCGCTTCCTGACCGGCCTGGGGCTGGTGCCCGCCGTGGTCAGTCCGCAGCCGCACACGCCGGGCGACCTGTCGGCGCTGGACGCGCTGGAAGTGCTGCGGGAGGTCGAATACGCGGTGGTCCTGCAGGCCGAGCACCTGCTGGAAATCGGCTTCCTGCTCGGCGCCATCGGGCGCGGACGCATCTGCATCCTCGACGGCGACCTGGCCCGCTTCAAGATGGACGACGGCGGCCTGTGGAGGCTGCTGCTGGCGCGCGAGATGAAGCAGGCCGGCCTGGACGTCGACCTGAACAAGGCGATCTGAGGCCACGCGGGGCGGCCGCGGCGCAGCGGGCCGCGCCTATCCTTTTCGGTTCCATGCGCGGTGCCCGTGGGTGGCCACTGCACCCGCCACCGCCGTCCGCGCCCTCCTACAAGACCGCGCCTCGCGCCGCCCTAGCATGGGGCCATGACGCCGCACGCCCAGGTCCCGCGCAGCGCGCGGGTGTTGCTCCTGATCGACTTCATCAACCCGCTGGACTTTCCCGGCGCCGAGAAGCTGGCGCCCGGCGCGCTCAAGGCCGCGCGGGCCACGCACCGGCTGCGCCAGCGGCTCGACGCCGAAGGCGTGGCGGTGGTCTATGCCAACGACAACTACGGGATCTGGCAGTCGGACTTCCACAGCCTGGTGTCGGCCATGGTCGGCCGCGACGACACCAGCGGCGAGATCGCCCGCCTGCTGGCGCCGCGGGCCACCGACATCACGCTGCTGAAGCCGCGGCACTCCGCCTTCTACGGCTCGCCGCTGGAACTGCTGCTCAAGGAGATGGGCGCCGAGGAACTGATCCTGTGCGGCGTGGCCGCCGACATGTGCGTGCAGATGACTGCGGCCGATGCCTTCCTGCGCGGCGGCTTCCGTTGCCGGGTACCGAGCGACTGCATCGCCGCCGAGACGCCGCAGGCGCTGAAGAACGCCGTCGCGTACATGCGGGACATCCTGCGCTGCGACGTGCGCGCATCCACGGCGCGGCACGCCGCGGCCAGGCGCTGAAGGGCGGCGAGTCGGTGATCTGTGATCGACAGTCGGTAGTCGGCGGTCGGTAGTTGGCGGTCGGCGGTCGCCAACCGAGCCCCGGCCCTGCGCAGGCGGTGTTTGCCCTGCGCGCGCACCGTGCAGCGGCTGGTGGCGCGCGCCACGTGCGCACGCCTTGCCGGGAGCGACCGTCGTCGCCCCCTACTCGCAGAGCCGCCGGATCTCCGCCGGGATTTCCAGCGCCCGGATGCCCTGGCCGCCTTCGCGGTGGCCGGCGAAGATGCGGACCTCGTCGCACTCCATGATGAGGTCCTCGCCGCGCTTGACCTGGTAGCGCTGCACGAAGCTCTTGCCGCGCCACTCGGGCACGGACACGTGGATCTCCAGCAGGTCGCCATAGGACGCCGTCTTCACGAAGCGCGCCTTGGTGTCGACGATGGGCGTGCCGATCACGCCCAGCGTCTTCTCGGTCTCGTGCCAGGGCGGCACGCCGCACTCGATGAAGAAATGGCGCGACGCGTGGTCGATCCAGCGGAAGAAGTTGGGAAACCAGACGATGCGGGCCGGGTCGCAATGCCCGAACTCCACCCGCACCGGATAGACCACAGTCTTTGCCAAGTTCAGTCGCCCTTGATGTTGCGCGCGCGGATCAGCGCGCCGTAGCGCACGCTGTCGATCTGGGCGCGTTGCGCGAAGTCCTGGGGGCTCATCGGCGCCGGAATGGCGCCGATGGCGTTCATGCGGTCCATGAAGGGCTGGCTGCGCAGGATGCGGTTGACCTCCGTGTTCAGCCGCTGCACCACCGCCTGCGGCGTGCCGCCCGGCGCGTAGAAGCCGAAGAAGGTGTCGGCGTCGAAGCCCTTCAGGCCGGCTTCGTCCATCGTCGGCACGTCCGGGTACTGCGGCGAGCGGCGCGGGCTGCCGACGGCCAGCAGCTTCAGCTTTCCGGCCTTGACGTGCTGCAGGCCGATGCCCGGATCGAACATGAAGTCGATCTGGCCGCCCAGCAGGTCCTGCATGGCCGGCGCGGCGCCGCGGTAGGGGATGTGGGTGGCGAACAGGTTGGCCTGCGCCTTCATCATCTCGGCGGCCAGGTGCGGCGAGCTGCCGTTGCCGGGCGAGCCGTAGCTGACCTTGCCGGGGTTGGCACGCAGGTAGGCGATGAACTCGCGCGCATCCTTGACCGGCATGCGCTGCGGATTCACTTCCAGGAAGACCAGCACGCGCGCGGCCGCCGCCACCGGAATCAGATCCTTGGCCGGGTCGAACGACATGCGCGAATACAGGTGCGGATTGATCGACACCGTGCCGCCCGAGCTCATGAGCAGCACGTGGCCGTCGGCGGGCGACTTGGCGACGAAGTCGCCGGCGATGTTGCCGTTGGCGCCGGCGCGGTTCTCCACCACCACCGGCTGGCCCAGCGCCGCCTGCAGCGCCGGCTGGATGGCACGGGCGATCTGGTCGGCCGCGCCGCCGGGCGGGAAACTGACGATCACGCGGACCGGCTTGTCGGGGTAGCCGGCCTGGGCGAACGCGAGGCCGGGTGCGGCACAGGCCGCGGCGGCCGCGGCCAGCACCGAGCGGCGGCGAAGGGTCGTTTCTGGGGTGGTCATCGTTGTCTCCTGTATTTGCGGCCGGACTGTAGCAAGCCGGTCAGAGGTGCGGAAGGTGGATCTCGAGAATCTCGGCGGCCTCGCCGGCGGTCACGTTGCCGCCTTCGTCGCCGGTGCGCAGCGTGGCCTGGGCGCGCCACGGCGCGCCGTCGGCCTGGCCGCTGCCGGCCAGAACGAAGGCGATGGCATTGGGCGCCAGCGGTGCGCTCGCGCCCGGGGCCAGTCCCAGCACGCTGATGCGCAGGCGACGCGCCGAGAAAACGCCCAGCAGCTTGCGCCGCACGCCGGGCAGCCCGGGCTCGTCCGCCCAGGTGAAGTCGTCCGGGTGCATGAACACCGGCTGGGAGTGCTCGCTGCGGGGATATTCCAGCCGGCGGCCATTGATGTGCTCCCACACCGCTTCGTAGGCGTCCTGGTTCTTGCGGCCGCCGCCTTCCTTGGGACGGTGGAACACGCCCTTGTCGAAGGTGCCGAAGGCCTTGAGTTCCTCCACGCCCTGCTGGAAGCGCGTCTCCGAGATGTAGCCGCTGCCGCTGGCGCCGCCGAACTGCAGCACCAGCGTGGCCGATTCACCGGCGATGGTCTGCGGCCCGTAGAACACCCCTTCGGGGAAGTAGCCGATGGTGCCGGGCCGCATCACGCCGTCGCGCGCGAAATCGGCGTCGCCGCGCAACTGCACCCGCACCTGGTCGAAGTTGTGGCGATGCCGCGGCGAGAAGAAGTCGTTGAAGGTGTAGGAGAGCTGCATGAAGTAGTTCTCCGGCGAGCCTTCGGGCCCCGCCAGCAGCTCCTGCGAGCGGAACATGCCCGCGCGCGCATGCTGGCGCTCGCGCACCGGCACTTCGTCGAGGTTGATGACCTGTTCCATCTCAGGCCGCCTTCTTCATCGCGTCGTCGGACAGGCCGCGCGGCTTGCGCACCCAGCGCACCGGCACCGCCTTGACCGGCCGTGGCGGCGCGCCGTGCTGCACCAGCGTGGCGTCCAGCGCCCGGCCGGCATCGTCGGCCAGCGCGGCCT
>JAEZKX010000403.1 GCA_023436025.1 Pseudomonadota bacterium
CGGACACCGACGCCGTGCTGCGCGCGGCCGGATTCAGCGACGAGGAATGCGCGCAACTGCGCCAGGAGAAGGTGACATGAAGCTCGAAGGCGTCCGCGTGTTGGACCTGTCCCAGTTCCTGCCTGGCCCCCACTTCACCATGATGATGGCCGACCACGGCGCGGAGGTGATTCGCATCGAGTCGCCGGCCGGCGAACCCACGCGCACCATTGGCACCAGGCAGGGCAATGCCGGCGTGTGGTTCCGCAACACGCACCGCGGCAAGAAGAGCGTGGTGCTGGACCTGAAGCGCCCCGAGGGCCTCGCCGCATTCATGAAGCTGGCCGAGAGCGCCGACGTCGTGGTCGAGGCCTTCCGGCCCGGCGTGGTCGACCGCCTGGGCATCGGCTACGACGCGGTGCGCGCGGTCAACCCGCGCATCGTCTACGTCTCGATCGCCGCCTTCGGCCAGACCGGGCCGATGGCCAGGCGGCCCGCGCACGACGTCAGCATCCAGGCCGAGAGCGGCGTGGTCAGCCTCAACTGCGGACCCGACGGCCAGCCCGCCCTGCCGGGCATCCCGGCGGCCGACATGGCTTCCTCGCTGATGGCCATGAACGGCGTGCTGATGGCGCTGCTGCGCCGCGAGCGCACCGGCGTGGGCGACTACATCGACATCTCCATGCAGGACAGTCTGGTCAGCTGGCTGGTCAACGTGGTGGGCCCGGTGTTCGGCGAGGACCGCGACCTGGTGCTGAAGGAAGAGCGCGGCTTCGGCGGCAACGCCTTCTACAACATCTACCGCTGCGCCGACGGGCGCTTCCTCACCATCGGCGGCTCGGAAGTGAAGTTCGCGGCCAACCTGCTGACGGCGCTGGGCCGGCCCGACCTGATCGAGCTGTGCAAGCTGCCGCCCGGGCCGGGCCAGGAGCCGGTGCGCGCCTTCCTGCGCGAGACCATCGCCCAGCAGCCGCTGTCGTACTGGGAAGAGTACCTGGCGCCGATCGACGTCTGCTGGGCGCCGGTGCGCACGCTCAAGGAGGCGCTCGCCAGCGAGCAGATCCAGCACCGGGGCATGTGCCAGGAGTTCGAGCAGCAGGGCTTCGGCGGAGGCCGCGTGAAGCAGCTGGGCATCCCGATCCGCTTCCGCGAGGAACCGGGCCACATCGATCCGGAGATCCCGCAGCTGGGCGAGCACACCCATGCGGTGCTGCAGGCGGTCGGCTTGAGTGCCGAGGAAGCCACCCGCGCTTCGGGGCTGGAGCCCGGCCAGGTCGGCACGCCCCGGAGCCACTGATGGGGGACGCTCGCACCCCGCCGCCGACTCCGGCCTTGTTCGTGCGCGGCGCGGCCCTGCCGGTCATCGCGATGAAGGCGCTCGAGGGCCAGCCCAGCCCGGGCCGGGTCGAGGTCAAGCCGGTGCTGGTGGGCGAGGACATGCTGATGGTCGAGTTCTTCCAGGAGGCCGGCGTCCGGATCCCGGAACATGCGCACCACGACCACGAGTCCATCGTCTACCTGCTGCGCGGCCGGATGGAGCTGGTGATCGGCGAGGAACGCTTCGTCGCGGTCGCCGGTGACGCTTGGCGCCACCCGCGCGGCGTGCCACACACCAGCCTGGCCCTGGAGGACTGCACAGCCGTCGAGGTGAAGTCGCCGCCGCGCCGCACCTGGAACAGCGGCGAAGCGCCCGCCTGAACCAGCGGCGGCGCCTGCCGCCGTCCGCAGCACAATGCCGGAACGACGACGAACGGCTGTCGATCCGGCGCTGCCTCGTTCGTCGTCTCCTGGTGGGCGGATGGCCGCCCAGCGATACAAGGAGACCGACATGCGATTCATGGTGATGGTGAAGGCGACCGCGGACAGCGAGGCGGGCGTGATGCCCACCGAGGCCGAGTTCGCGGCGATGGGCGCCTTCAACGAGGAGCTGGTGAAGGCCGGCGTGATGGAAACGGGCGAGGGCCTGCATCCCAGTTCGCGCGGCGCGCGGGTGGTGTTCTCGGGCAAGGACCGGCGCGTGATCGACGGCCCTTTCACCGAGACCAAGGAACTGGTCGCCGGCTTCTGGATCTGGAACTGCGCCTCGTTGGAAGAGGCGATTGCCTGGGTCAAGAAGTGCCCCAACCCCATGCGCACCGACTCGGAGATCGAGATCCGCCAGATCTTCTCGACCGAGGATTTCGGCGAGGCGCTGACGCCTGAACTGCGCGCGCAGGAGGAGCGGCTGCGCCAGGAGCTGCAGGCGCGCGGCTGAGCCCGGCGGGCGCCACGGACGCGGCGCGGGCTGCGATACTTGCCGTCCTCCCGCATCGCTTCGTCCATGGCCACTCCTGCCTCCGCGGCCCTGCACCGCGTCCTGCCCAACGGCGTCCGCGTCCTCGCCATTCCGCTGCCGCATGTGCGCAGCGCCAGCGTCGGCGTCTTCCTGCGCGTCGGCTCGCGCGACGAGTCGCCGGCCAGCAACGGCCTGGGCCATGTGCTGGAACACATGGCCTTCAAGGGCACCAGCACGCGCTCGGTGCAGCAGATCAACCTGGATGCCGAACGCCTGGGTGCCGACGTCAACGCCTTCACCAGCAAGGACACCACCGGCTACTTCATGACCGGCCTCGGCCAGCATGCCGGCGACTTCCTGCGCATGACGGCGGACATCGTCCTGGACAGCACCTTTCCCGAGGCCGAACTCGCGCGCGAACTGGAGGTGATCCGGCAGGAGGCCATCGAGTACGCGGAAGACCCGCAGGACCGCTCCGCCGAACTGCTGGACCGCGCGCTGTGGGGCGCGCACCCCATGGGCATGCCGGTGATCGGCACCGTGGAGAACATCGAGCGCTTCACCCGCCAGGACCTGGTGGCGCACGTGGAGCGGCACTACCGGGCGCGCAACACGGTGGTGGCCGCGGCGGGCAACTTCGACATTGACGCCTTCTTCGCCCAGGCCGGCGAACTGTTCGCCGCCATGCCGGCCGGCGGCGATGCCGACGCCCGCGTGGTGGCGCCGCCGCCGCATGTCGGCACCGCCGTGGGCGAGCGCTTCGGCCAGGTGTCGCAGGTGTTCGTCAACCTGGCCTGGCCGCTGGCGCCCGAGCGGCCCGAGGAGCTGCCGCAGCCGCGCTGGCGCACCGCGGCCGCGGTGGCCGCCATGCTGTTCGGCGGCGGCATGTCGGCGCCCTTCACCGACACCATCCGCGAGCGCATGGGGCTGGCGTATTCCGCGTCCTCGCACACCGAGGCGGGCGACGTCTGGGCCGCCTTCGTCGTGCATGCGGTGACCACGCCCGACAAGCTCGAGGCGCTGATGCGCGCCACCGGCGAGCTGCTGCGCCAGCATGCCCGCGCCATCGACCCGGTGCACCTGGAGCGGGCTCGCAACCAGCTGCTGGTGGAGCGGGTGCGCGCGGGCGAGCGCACCTATTCGACCATGGAGCGCGCGGTGGAGGAGCTGTTCGTGCGCGGCGCCGTATCCCCGGCGGAGGAGCAGCTGGCGCTGGTGCAGTCGGTCACCGCCGAAGAGGTGCGTGCCGTTTTCGAACGCATGCTGCGCCACGAAGCCGCGGTCGCCGTGACCGGCAAGTCGGCGACGGCGAAGGCGGCGCGGCAGTGGGCGGCGCTGCTGCGCGCGTAGTTCTGGGGCGTTGAGCGTTGAGGGCTTTCCGGCGTCCGGCGTTCGTTCGTTCGTTTTTCGGCGTTCGGCCTCGGGGGCGCTACGACGCGGCGAGCGGACGCATCCAGTCCACCATGGTCGCCACCAGCTCCGCACGCACCTGCGCATCGTCGCGCCCCGAGCGCACCAGCACATGGAAGCCATGGTCCGCGCCGTCGACCACGTGCAAGGTGGCGCGCGTGCCCAGGCCGGCGGTGACGCCCCGCACCAGGCCCAGGTCGGCCAGGGCGTCGCGCGTTCCTTGCAGGAACAGCATGGGCAGCGCCACCTGCGCCAGGTGGGCGGCCCGCTCGGTCGCCGGCTTGCCGGCCGGATGCAGCGGGAAACCGACGAACACCAGCCCGCGCACGCCGGGCAGCGCCTGCCGGGCCTGCGCCTGCGCGCTCATGCGC
>JAEZKX010000066.1 GCA_023436025.1 Pseudomonadota bacterium
GCGTACGCCGGCCCGGAGCCCGACCGCGGCATCGAGCGCGCCTGGCACACGCTGGCCTCGGCCCACGGGGCGCTCCGGGTCGAGGACCTGGTGCTCGGCTCTGGCTTGAGCCACCGGCACTACCTCAGCCCCTTCCGCGCCGAGGTCGGGCTCGCGCCCAAGCTCGCCGCGCAGGTGCTGCGCTTCGAGCGCGCCACGCAGCGGCTCGCCCACGGCTCGTCGCTCGCGGATGTCGCGCACGGCGCCGGCTTCGCCGACCAGAGCCACATGACGCGCCTGTTCTCGCGCCAGTTCGGCTACACCCCGGGCGCCTGGCAGCGCCTGCAATAACGTTCAAGACACGCGGCGCGGCAGGCGCCACAGTGCAGCATGCACTTCAGCCACCATCCCGACCTCCGGGCCCGTTACCCGGAACTGGCCGCCGGCGCGCTCGCCGCCCGCGGCATCCACGCGGACGCCGACGTGTCCGGCCCGCTCGCGCACCACGAAGGCATGGCGCGGGAGCGCCTGCGCGCCGCGGGGTCCGAATCGGAGCTGCCGGAGATCCAGGCCTGGCGCCGCGCGTTCGCCGGCATGGGCCTGAAGCCCACGCAGTACCGCTGCGCCTCCGAGTCGCTGCTGCGTCGCCTGCGCAAGGAGGGGTCGCTGCCGCGCATCCATCCGCTGGTCGATGTCTGCAATGCGATCTCGATGGCCCACGCGATACCGGTGGCGGTGCTTGACACCGCGCAGGTCGCGCAGTGGCTGCAGGTGCGCTTCTCCCGCGGCGACGAACGCTACCTCACCTTCTCCGGCGCGGTGGAGCACCCCGAGCCCGGCGAGGTGACCTTCGTCGACGCCGCGGGCAACGCGCATGCGCGGCGCTGGACCCATCGCCAGAGCGGGCTGTCGGCGGTGCGGGCGGACACGCGCGAAGTGCTCATCGTCGCCGAGGCACTGCATGCGGCGGGGCCCGCGGCGGTGCGAGACGTCCTCGCGGCGATCGCCGCCGCCCTGGAGGCGGGCTGGGGTGCGGACTGCAAGGCGGCCATCCTGGCTCCGGAATCGCCGCGGTTCGAGTTCTGAGCGCGCTCAGCCCTGCGGCAGCGCGAAGAAGAAGGTCGCCCCCACTCCCACCGCGCCCTCGGCCCGCACGCTGCCGCCCTGGCGCGAGATGGCGCGCGCCACGGTGGCCAGGCCGATGCCGGTGCCGGGGAACTGGTCGGCATCGTGCAGGCGCTGGAAGGTGCCGAACAGGCGGTCGGCGTAGGCCATGTCGAAGCCGGCGCCGTTGTCGCGCACGAAGATCTCGCCCGCCGCCGTGCGGCCCACCTCGATGCGCGCCACCGGCTTCTCCGACGTGAACTTCCAGGCGTTGCCCAGCAGGTTCTCCATCACCGAGCGCATCAGCCGCACGTCGCCCTGCACCGACAGGCCGGGCTGCACGTCCCACGCCACGCGCCGCTGCGGCTGGTCGCCCTGCAGGCGCTGGAGGATCTCGACGGCCATGTCGCTCAGGTTGACGGCCGAGCGGATCATCTGGACCTCGGACACACGGGCCAGCGCCAGCAGGCCCTCGATCAGCTGCGCCATGGTGTCGGCATTGGAGCGGATGCGTGACAGGTAGTGGCGCGCCCGCGCGCCGTCGGGGGCCGCGAGCGCCTCCTCCAGCAGCCGGCCGAAGGACTGGATGCGCTGCAGCGGCGACTGCAGGTCGTGCGACACCGAATACGCGAAGGACTCCAGCTGCTCGTTGGCCAGCCGCAGCGCGGCTTCGTTGGCCACCAGCTGGCTGGTGCGCTGGCTGATCTTCTCCTCCAGCCCGGTGTTCAGCTGGCGGATCTCCTCCAGCATGCGCATGCGCGGCGTGATGTCCTGCTGCGCGCCCTGGATGCCCACCACCTTGCCGGAGGCGTCCAGCACTGGCTGGCCGATGGAGCGCAGCCACACCTGGCGTCCGGTCGGCGTCACCATCTCCACCTCGATGTCGAAGGGCCGGCCGTGGTCGATGCAGTCCTGCAGCGCCCGCAGGCTGCCGGCCAGCGAGTTGGGCGCGAACAGCGCGATCACCTCCTGCAGCGTGGGCTCGTCTTCGGCCGGCATGTCGAGGATGGCCGCTGCCTCCTCCGACCAGCGCATGCGCTGCGTGGCCAGGTCGAAGCGCCAGCCACCCATGCGCGCCAGCCGCCCCGCCATCCTGAGCACCTCGGCCTGGTCGTGCAGGCGCGCCTGCGCCTGCTTCAGGTCGTCGACGTCGGTGGCGGTTCCGTACCAGCCGTCGCGGCCCGATTCGCGGAACGGCACCGCGCGCAGCAGTTGCCAGCGGTAGGCGCCGTCGCCGTAGCGCACGCGGACTTCGACCTCGATCTCCTGCCCCGTGGCGATGCGCTCGCGCAGCGTCTGCACGGTGCGCTCGCGGTCGGCCGGATGCAGCAGCTCCTGCCAGCCGCTGCCCAGGGCGCTTTCCGCGGGCAGGCCCGTCATCTCGGTCCAGCGGCGGTTGACGAACTCGACCACGCCGCGCGCGTCGGACATGAACACGATCTGCGGCATGGCATGCGCCAGCTGGCGGAAGCGCCGCTCGCTCTGGGCGCGGCTGCTGACCTGCTTCTGCAACTGCATCGCCAGGCCCGACGCGATCAGCAGTGCGGCCGCCCAGATGCCGCCGGACAGCATCGCCAGGCGCCGCCACGGCGCCAGCACCTCGGTGACGCCCGAGCCCACCGCCACCAGCAGCTGCGGATAGGCGGGCAGCACCCGGTAGGCGACGATGCGCTCCACGCCGTCGACCGGGCTCCTGCGGGTGTACACGCCGGCGTCGCCGTTCTGCAGGAACTGCGTGAACAGCGGCTGGGTCGAGAAATCGCGGCCGACCACGGAGGCGTCGGCGGGGCTGCGGACGATCTGCTGGCCATTGCGGTGGTAGAGCACCACCGCGCCGCTGCTGCCCAGGTCCATGCTGCGCCACAGCTCCTCGAAGTACGGCGGTTCGACGGCGGCCGTGATCACGCCGCTGAGCATGCCGTCGTCGTTGCGGATGGGCCGCGACACGCTGAACAGCCAGGTGCCGGTGGTGCGGCTGCGGATCAACGGCCCGACATAGGTGCCGATGGCAGGATCGCGGCGGTAGACCTGGAAGTAGTCGCGGTCGCCCACGGTCTTGCCGATGTTGCCCTCGTCGGAGTCCTGGACGATCCGCCCCTGCGGGTCCAGCACCCAGATCGCCCGCACGAAGGGCAGGTCCTGCAGCTGCGCGCGCAGCAGGGGCCGGGCGCGCTGCGCGTCCAGCAGGCCGGCGGCGCGCAGCAGTTCCAGGCTGCCGATCGCCAGCTCCAGCCGCGAATCGACCGCCTGCAGGGTGCGCGCGGCCTGCTCGGCGATCACCTGGGACAGCGCCTCGGTGCGCTCCTGCGCCGCGCGGATGGCCTCGGCGCGGACGTACAGGAGGGCCGGCACCAGCAGCATGCCGGTCAGCAAGGCGAACACCAGCACCAGCCAGGTGGCACGGGGCAGGTGCGCGGCCCCTTTCAAGGCGCCACCGGTGCGGCAATCGAACGACGCATGCGCCCATTGTCCGCGTAAACGGACGAGTCGCCGCCCGCAACCGGCAAGCGGCGCGCCGGGGCCGTCAGGGCGTGATCCACGCGGCCCCCACCTCCCAGCCGGCCGTCAGGCTCTCGCGCCCTCGGCTGACACCGGCAGGCATGGCCGGGCTGATGAAATCCCCTCACCCTTTTTCAACGACAACGGAGCCCACCATGACGCAGCAAGCCACCGTCCGGGGAGAAGTCTCCTTCCGCGCCGGCGACGGCGTCCTGATGCCCATTCCCGACGGCCCGGTCTCGATCGAGATCGCCGACGACAGCGTGATCCTGGGCTGGGAGGACGGTCCCGGCAACGCCGTATCGGCAGCCATCACGCGTGACGAATACGAGCGCTACGTGCGCGAGGGCAAGATCCGGGTCACCGGATGACGCCATGCGGGCATGGTATGTTGCCCGCATGTACAAGCTGACCCGCCGGCTCGCAGCCGGCATCGCACTCGCCTTGGGCGCCCTGGCGGCGCAGGCCCAGGCACCCGTCCTGGAGGAAGTCCCGTTCATCACCTCGCCGGACAACGTCACGCTGGAGATGCTGCGCGTGGCCGGCGTGCGCGCCGGCGACCATGTGATCGACCTGGGCTCCGGCGACGGCCGCATCGTCATCCTGGCTGCCAGGCGCTTCGGCGCCACCGGCATGGGCGTGGAGATCGTGCCGGACCTGGTGCAACAGAGCCTGCGCAACGCGCGCGATGCCGGCGTGGCCGACAAGGTGGAGTTCCGCGTGCAGGACCTGTTCCAGACCGAGCTGGACGCCGCCTCCGTCGTCACCATGTACCTGCTGCCCGAGGTGAACCTGCAGCTGCGCCCACGCCTGCTTCAGCTCAAGCCGGGCACGCGCGTGGTGTCCCACGACTGGGACATGGGCGACTGGCAGCCGGACCAGACCACCACGGTGGCGGTGCCGGACAAGAAGGTGGGGCTGGAGAAATCGAGCCGCATCCACCTGTGGACCGTGCCGGCACGGGTGGACGGCCTGTGGTGCGGTACGGGGCCGCTGCGCGAGTTCAGCCTGCAGCTGGTGCAACGCTACCAGCAGTTCGACGCCAAGCTCACGCGGCGCGGCCGCACGCGCGAGCTGACCGGCACCATCGAGGGGACAATGCTGCGCACGCCCGAGACCAAGGTGGGCTCGCTGGTGCTGGAAGCGCGCGGCGACGAACTGATCGTCGCCGGCGGCAGCGGCCCGATCGCGCTGGCGCGCGGACAGGCCTTCAAGCGGGCTGCCGCCAACGGCTGTGGGTGAGCACGGCCGGCCCGTTCGGCCGCGCGCCCTCCCGTGCCCGCACAGCCCGGCATGAGCGGCCTGTGGATCGGCTGCGTCCTCTGGGCGGCGCTCGCGCAGACGGTGCGCAACGCGGCCCAGCGCTCGCTGGTGGCCCAGGCCGGCACCCTGGGCGCCACCTTGGCGCGCTTTCTCTACGGCCTGCCCTTCGCGGCGCTGGTCGTGGCGGTGCTGCACCTGCTGCCCGCCACCGCCGCGCCGATGCCGTCGTTCGGCGTGGACTACTTCGGCTGGCTGCTGCTGGGCGCCTTCGGGCAGCTGGCGGCCACCGCCTTCCTGCTGGCCGCGATGAAGCAGCGCAACTTCGTCATCGGCGTCGCCTACTCCAAGACCGACGCGCTGCAGGTCGCGCTGTTCGGCACCCTGTTCCTGGGAGAGCTGCCAGGCTGGGCCACGCTGCTGGCGATGGCGCTGGCCACCGCCGGCGTGATCATGCTGTCGCTGCCGCCGCGGCGCGAGGCCTTGCAGAAGACGCCGCTCACCGGCGCCGCGGCGCTCTACGGCCTGGCCTCGGGCGCGGGCTTCGCGCTGTCGGCGGTCGGCTACCGCGGCGCCGCGCTGCAGTTGCCCGGCGTGTCGCCCCTGCTGATCGGCGCCTGGGGCGTGCTGCTGGCGCAGGCCGCGCAGACCATCACGCTGGGCGGCTGGCTGGCCCTGCGCTCGCCGCAGGCGCTGCGCGCGCTGGCCGGCGCCTGGAAGGTGTCGCTGGTCGCCGGCGCCACCGGCGCGCTGGCGTCGATCGGCTGGTTCACCGCCTTCGCCCTGACCACCGCCGCCAACGTCCGCACGCTGGGCATGGTGGAGGTGGTCTTCAGCTACCTCGTGTCGCGCCGCCTGCTGCGCGAGAAGCTGTCGCCGCTCGAGCAGGGCGGGCTGGTGCTCGTGGTGACCGGCCTCCTGTGCATGGGCCTGCGCGCCTGAGGCGGGGCGGGGGCGCCGCGTCCGATGGCCGGAAGGACGGCACGGCCTGAGGCGCTTCCTACACAGGATCAGCATGGACACGCACGCGGCTTCCCGGTACAAGGAGGGCAGCATTGCAGGCATGCCCATCGCTGCTTCCCGGTGGGTGGAGTGGAACCCGACATGAGCTTCGGCACGCTGCTGTACCGCTACTTCTTCTTCGGCTGGCTGTTCCGCGATGTCAATCGCGGCAACCTGCTCGAACGCGCCGCCGCCTGGCGCCACAACCGCCAGCAGGCCCGCTGGCTGCCGACCTACCTGCGGCGCTGGCTGTGGTGCATGGCGGCCTTCTACGCGCTGGGCTGCCTGTTCGAATGGCTGCTGCAGGTGCCGGCCGCGGCCGTGCTGTTCTACATTGCCGCCGCCGTTTCGGTCCCGATCAGTGCCGTGACCGGCGCCGCCTGGGTGGGGCTCAAGGTCCTGCCCGCGCAGGGCTGACCCGTCCCTCCACGTCCCGCCACGTCCTTCTACTCGCCGGCCACGCCCAGGCCGTGCACCGCCGCGCGTGTCTGCGCCACCAGGTGGTCGAGGAAGGCGCGGGTGCGCGCCGGCACGAACTTGCGCGTGGGTAGCGCCGCCACCAGGCTCACGCGGAAGGTGATCCACGGCGCCAGCACCCGCTCGAGTTGGCCGCTTCGCAGCAAGGGCGCGATCAGGTCGGTGGGCTGGCTGCTGATGCCCGCGCCTTCCACGGTGGCTCGCAGCAGCATGTCGGTGTGGTTGGCGCAGATCTGCGCGGGCACTTCCACCTCCATCCTGCGGTCGCCGTCGGTGGGGTCGATCAGCGTCAGCGCGCGCAAGCGCACGCCCGGGGCGCGCAGGCGCAGGCAGCGGTGCTGCCGCAGGTCGGCCGGCTCCCGCGGCACGCCGTGGCGGCGCAGGTAGGCCGGCGCGGCGCAGAAGACCGTGTGGCCCTCGATCACGGTGCGGACCACGGCATCGGCGTGAATGGGGACCTGCCCGGTCACCACGGTGATGTCGTAGTCCTCCACGTTCGGGTCGCGCACGTCCTCCACGTGCACGTCCAGGCGCACCAGCGGATGCTGCTCCTGGAAACTGGCCACCACCGGCGCAATGATGTGCGTGGCCACCACCGGCATGGTCAGCACACGCAGCGTGCCGCCCATCTCGCGTGCGTGGGCATGCGCCAGTGCATCGGCCTCGTCGATCTCCCCGAGGATGTGGCGCAAGCGGGCCAGGTAGGCCTCGCCGGCGGGCGTGAGCGACAGTCGCCGCGTGGTCCGCTGCAGCAGCCGCACGCCCAGGTGCTGCTCCAGGTCGTTGACCAGGCGTGTCACGGCCGCCGGCGTCAGATCGAGCCGGCGCGCCGCGGCCGCGAAGCCGCCTTCGTCCACCACGTGCTGGAACACCCGCATCGACAACAACCGGTCCATGGCGCCTCCTGGGAACGTCGGATTATTGCTGCAATCGCAATGCTGGCTTTCCAAATACCACCTTTTTTGCCAAACCTAGGAGGAATACAGTCTCTCCATCATCTTCACCAACCCTTTCCGAGGTAAGCACCATGACTCCTGCCGCTCTCACCGCCGCCACCGTCCTGTCTGCCGTCGGCTTTGCCGCCCCCGCAGAACCGCCCGCCGAGCCGGCCGTGGTCGCGGTCGCGCCGGCCCCCGTGCCAGTCCTGGTCGCCCCGCCGCCCGTGGCGGTCGTGGTCGTACCGCCCGCCGAACCGGCCGTCGTCGCGCCGACCACCGTGCCGTATCTGGTCGCGGTCCCGCCGACCACGCTGCCCGCCCCTCCCAAGGCACCGGCCAAGCCCATCCCCGGCTACAGCCGCAACCCCTGGTCGATCCTGTACAACCCGCTGGCCGACTTCCAGAGCACCAAGTCCCGTGCCGAGGTGCGCGCCGAACTCATGGCCTCGCGCCAGGTCGCGGCGGCCATGACCGGCGAGGACAGCGGCTCCGCCTACCTGGCGCGGCACCACCCCACCCCCGCGCCCATGGTGGCGACCCAGCCGGGCGCAGGCGAGTAAAGCAGGAATAGTTGGCAGGCGCGCCGTGCAACGCGGCGCGCCGAGCCTGGCTTGCACGGGAACACTGTACGATTATCCAGTGGACCTCAATGCCAAGCTCGCCATCCTCGCCGACGCCGCCAAGTACGACGCTTCCTGCGCCTCCAGCGGCGGCGTGCGGCGCGATTCCTTGCAGGGACGCGGCGTCGGCTCCAACGAGGGCATGGGCATCTGCCACAGCTACGCGCCCGACGGGCGCTGCATCTCGCTGCTGAAGATCCTGCTGACCAACTGGTGCCAGTACGACTGCCTCTACTGCGTCAACCGCGTCAGCAGCAACGTCGCGCGCGCCCGCTTCACCATCGACGAGGTGGTGCGCCTCACGCTCGACTTCTACCGCCGCAACTGCATCGAGGGCCTGTTCCTCTCCAGCGGCATCATCCGCAACCCCGACTACACCATGGAGCAGGTGGTCGAAGTGGCGCGGCGGCTGCGCGAGGAACACGACTTCCGCGGCTACATCCACCTCAAGACCATTCCCGACGCCGCGGCGGAGTTGCTGCAGCGCGCGGGGCGCTACGCCGACCGTCTCTCCATCAACATCGAGCTGCCCACCGAGCGCAGCCTCGGCACGCTGGCGCCGGAGAAGGACGTGGCCGCCATCAAGCGCTCGATGGCGCGGCTGCGCATCCACATCGAGGACGCACAGGCCGAGTCGCGCGATGCGGCCAGGATTGCTTCGCTGCCCGGCGCCCGGGCGGCGCGGGCGCGGCGCGAGGCCTTCGCCGCCGCCGGCCAGAGCACGCAGATGATCGTCGGCGCCGACGCCACCGACGACGCGACCATCCTGGCCACCAGCGCGCAGCTCTATGGGGCCTACCGCCTCAAACGCGTCTACTACTCGGCCTTCAGCCCCATCCCCGACGCCTCGTCCGCGCTGCCGCTGCAGGCGCCGCCGCTGCTGCGCGAGCACCGGCTCTACCAGGCCGACTGGCTGATGCGCTTCTACGGCTTCGCGCCCGAAGAGATCGCCGCGCCCGGCGCGGGCATGCTGAAGCTGGAGGTCGATCCCAAGCTGGCCTGGGCGCTGGCGCATCCGGAGCGCTTTCCGGTCGACCTCAACCGCGCGCCGCGCGAGCTGCTGCTGCGCGTGCCGGGGCTGGGCGTGAAGGCCGTCGACCGCCTGCTGCTGGCGCGCCGGGTGCGCCGCCTGCGTGCCGACGATCTCAAGCGCCTGCACGTGCCGGTGCGCAAGGTACTGCCCTTCGTCATCGCCGCCGACCACCGGCCGGCGCGCCGGCCCGAGCTGCGCGAGGCGGTCCAGCGTGCCGCGACGCCGCGTCCGCTGCAGGCCGCCCTGTTCTGAGCTGAAGCCATGCTGGTGCGGCTGGAACACGAAACCGACCTCGCCGGTTTCCGCCGCGAGGCACGCGCCCTGCTGGCACGCGGCGTGCCGCCCGATCGCGTGCAGTGGTCGGCGGGTTCGGCCCAGGACGACCTGTTCGCGCAACCCGAGCCGGACCATCCCGCCGCGGACGGCGGCAGCGCGGGGCCCGCGGTGCGCGGACCGGCGGTGCCGCCGGCCTTCCTGGAGCTGTGCCACACGGTGGTGCTGCACAGCGATGCGCAGCGCTTCGGCCTGCTCTACCGCCTGCTGTGGCGGCTGGTGCACGAGCCGGGACTGCGGCACGACCCCATCGACCCCGACATGCTGCAGGCGCGCGGGCTGGCGCAGGCGGTGCGGCGCGACATCCACAAGATGCGTGCCTTCGTGCGCTTCCGCCAGGTGCACGACGGCGGGGACGCCGACGACCCGCTGCACGTGGCCTGGTTCGAGCCGGACCACCACATCGTCGAAGCCAACGCGCCCTGGTTCCGGCGCCGCTTCGCCAACATGCGCTGGGCCATCCTCACGCCGCGCCGCTGCGTGGCCTGGGACCGCCGCGAGTTGCGCTTCGGCCCTGGCGCCAGCCGCGACGCGGCGCCGCCGCCCGACGCCGGCGAGCAGTTGTGGCTCACCTACTACCGCCACATCTTCAACCCGGCGCGGCTGAAGATGAAGATGATGCAAAAGGAGATGCCGCGCAAGTACTGGCCCAACCTGCCGGAAGCGCAGCTGATCGCGCCACTGGCCGCGCAGGCGCGCGAGCGCACGGCGCAGATGCTGCAGGAGCCGGCGTCGGCAGCCACGCGGCGCAT